>DASZDV010000600.1:0-4142 GCA_035941575.1 Pyrinomonadaceae bacterium | reverse complement strand
CTTTGCGCGCGGCTTGCGCAACGCTGTCGGTCTTCGCTGGGTCGACGATCGACTCTATGCGACGAACATGGGTTCGGATCATCTCGGTCCCAATCGACCCGCTGACACGTTTTACTCGATGCAAACCGTGGCACACTACGGTTGGCCTTACTGTTTTCAAGTCCGTTCAAAAATCTATCCGGATCCGAAGTTTAATACGACCGGCAAAAAGTTCGACTGTGCGAAGGTGCCTGAAGCGTTAGTAGCTTTTCCGGCACACAGTTCACCATTGGGACTTGAGTATTTCGACGATTCTTTTCTCGTGGCGCTTCATGGTTCGACAAAGAAAAGTCTGCGCCGTGGCTATCGTGTCGTAAGAATCGACGATTCGCGCCCGGGCATAGCCGAGGATTTCATAACCGGCTTCTTCGAATCAGTAACTAAGATTAACGGCCGTCCCGCTGATATCTTTAACTTTGACCAGAACGCGTTTCTCCTTACCGACGACTACGCCGGTGTCGTCTATTACGTCTATCGAAAGTCTGAGGTGAGGTAGTACAATACCGGCTCCGCGTTGCACACCGTTCGCCGAAAGGAATTCCAAACATGCGCCTCCGTGTTTCTCTGCTCCTGATCATCGTCGTCTTCTTGGCCGCGCCCGCACTGGCCCAGAAACGAAACATCACTGAAAAAGATCTTTTCAACTTCGTGTGGATCGGCGATCCGCAGGTATCGCCAGATGGCTCGCGTGTCGCCTTTGTGCGCGTGACCGTCAACGATAAGAAAGACGGTTACAACACCGCGATCTGGACAGTGACGACCGCGTCCGGTGAAACGCGTCAGCTAACGAACGGACCACGCGACACAACGCCGCGATGGTCGCCTGACGGTAACTACCTCGTTTTTGTCCGCGCACCTGAAAAAGACGGACGACCAGAGCCGCCACAACTCTTCATGCTGGCCATGGCGGGCGGCGAACCGTTTCAATTCACCTCGCTGCCGCGCGGCGCCGGTGGTCCACAGTGGTCTCCTGACGGCAAGTACATCGCTTTCTACAACAGTGCAACAGCGGAAGAGATCGCGAAAGCAGCGCCGAAGGGTCCGACGCAACCAACGCAACCAAGTCAACCAGCTCAACCAACAACGACCAGTCAACCGTCTCCGAGTCCGTCTCCCGCGGAACGCGAAAGCGACGTCCGCGTGATCAATCGTGCCGTGTATCGCGCAAATGGCGCCGGTTATCTCGACTTGAAACATCAGCAACACATCTGGGTCATCACTGCACCAAGAACCGGCGACGAGAAAGTCACTCCGAAACAACTAACGCGCGGACGCTACGACGAAGGCGGCGCGTTCTGGGCCAGGGACAGTTCGCGTATTTATTTCGACACCGACATCAGCGACGAACCCTACTATGACCTTCCGCGCACGGATCTTTATTCCGTCTCAGTCAATGGTGGCGACCCCGCGAAGTTCACGTCGTTCGAGATGGGCGCCGGCGCATTCACGCTCAGTCCTGACGGCAAGCAGCTCGCCTTCATCGCGTCGATAAGTCAACCGGTGCGTTCATATTCACAGCCCGATCTCTGGGTCATGGAAATGACGCCCAACGCGAAACCGCGCAACGTAACAGCAAACTTCGATTTCGACATCGGCGGCGGCTTGACCGGCGACAACGTCGCGCCTCGGGGTGGCGGCGGAAATCCTCCCGTATGGTCTGCTGACGGCCACAGGATCAACGTCGTCTACGTCAAAGAAGGAAAAGCAAACGTCGGCGCGTTTGACGTATCGAGCGGCCGGCTTTCAGATGTGACCACCGGTAATCAGGCAGTCGTCAGTTTTCGCACCGTGCCGGATGCGTCGAAGTTCGTGCTGTTGATCTCTACGCCGACGCGCATCGGCGACCTCTTCTGGCTCGACAAAACAAACAGTCAACCTAAGCAGCTCACGCGAATCAACGACGAACTGTTTTCAAAATTGAATCTCACCGAGCCTGAAGAGATCTGGCACACCAGTTTTGACGGACGAAAGGTTCAAGTGTGGGTGCAGAAACCACCGGACTTCGATGCGAACAAGAAGTATCCGTTGATTCTCAACATCCACGGTGGACCACACGCGGCGTACGGGTTCGTCTTCGATCATGAATTCCAGTGGATGGCCGCGAAGGGCTACGTCGTGCTCTATCCGAATCCGCGCGGCAGCACGAGCTACGGCCAGGAGTTTGGCAACATCATTCAGCACAACTATCCGGGTGACGATTACAAAGACTTGATGGCCGGCGTGGACGAGCTAATCCGTCGTGGTTACATCGACGAGAAGAAGATGGGTGTGACGGGCGGCAGTGGCGGTGGACTACTCACGAACTGGACCATCGGGCAGACAACGCGCTTTGCAGCGGCCGTGTCGCAACGCGACATCGCTGACTGGGCCGATTGGTGGTACACAGCAGACTTCACGTTGTTTCAACCGTCGTGGTTCAAAGCGCCGCCTTTTGAAGATCCCGAGGACTACCGCCGGCGTTCGCCGATCACCTATGTGAACAAGATCCAAACGCCGCTGATGTTAATCCTTGGCGAGGCAGACTATCGGACGCCGACAGGTCCGGGTGGCGAAGCGATGTTTCGTGCGCTGAAGTATCGCAAGGTACCAACCGTGATGGTTCGTTTTCCAAACGAGTCGCACGAGCTGTCGCGTTCGGGCCAACCGTGGCATCGCATCGAGCGGTTGCAACACATCGTTGGCTGGTTTGATAAGTGGATTATGGGCGTTTCGAAACCGGAGTACGACATCGGTGAACCGACACGCGCCACCAGCACTCAACAATAAACGGGTTCATTCGTGGCTAAAACACTCGGCCTCATCGGCGGCACTGGCCCCGAATCGACTATCGACTATTACCGTCTGCTTGTAGCGAAGTATCGCGAACGGGCAGACGGTAACTCTCCTCCGCTGATCATCAACAGCGTGAACCTGAAGAATATGATCGAGTGGATGACCGCGGGTGAACTTGGGAAAGTAGCTGACTACCTCGCTGCCGCAGTCGAAAAGTTACGCCTGGCTGGAGCTGATCTCGCTGCCCTCACCGCAAACACTGCGCATATTGTCTTCGACGAACTGCAACAACGATCGGCCCTGCCGCTGATCAGCATCGTCGAAGCGACTTGCGATCGGGCTCGCGATCTAGGGTTGCAATCCGTTGCGCTCTTTGGCACACGTTTCACGATGGAAGCCAACTTCTATCCCGCAGTCTTTTCTCGCACCAACGTCAGGCTCGTGACACCCAGCAACGAAGAACAGAACTACATTCACGAGATCTACATGGGCGAACTTTTGAAAGACGTCTTCCAGCCCCAGACGCGGGCAAGACTCCTGGAAATCGTCGACACAATGCGCGCGCGCGACGGCATACAGGCGGTTATTCTCGGCGGCACAGAACTACCCCTTTTACTCAGAGACGAGGAACACCACGGCATCCCGCTACTCGACACCACACGCATCCACGTCGATCGCTTAATCGCGGAGATGTTGTCGTAGTGCTGGACGTACAGCGCCTGATCGGTCACGTTTTTCCCAGCCGGCGCGTTGCTGGTCATGAACTACTCGCCGGTGGTCTAATTAACACCACCCTAAAAGTACATTTTGACGGTCATATCGAACCGGTGGTCCTGCGCGTTTATCGTGACGGTCCGGCGGCCTGCAATAAGGAAGTTGCGCTGCACGACTTGATTCACCAGCAAGTGCCGGTCGCCAGGATCATCTACGCCCATGCGGAAGAAAACGACGATCTGCCCTCATTCACGGTGCTCGAGTACGTTGCAGGAATAACCTTTCAGCAATTAAAGAGAACGAACGATCTCGAAGCTATTCGACAGGCCGCGGCGAGTGCCGGCGAAACCCTGGCGCGCATCGGTAGCTTCGAATTTCCCGCTCCGGGTGATCTTCTGGTAAATCAGGGACAGCTTGTCGTTGGTGAGAAGTTCATCGATGGGCCAGATCCGATACCCCGTCTTCTCGATCGATTTCTCGCCTCAACTATTCTCCAGCAACGCGTCGGCGCCGATCTGATCGAACGTCTGCATGACTTCATGTGGTCCTATGCACCTGTACTGCCGGACTTGGAAAACGATCGCAGTCTGGTTCACAACGACTACGGCAACCGAAAC
>DASZDV010000599.1:0-1994 GCA_035941575.1 Pyrinomonadaceae bacterium | reverse complement strand
AAGTATGAACAGTTCATCGATCGCGTTTTGTGGGGCGGCCTTCAGTACAGCGAAGGACCAAACAAGTATGGCGTGAGAAAGAGCCTGTTTTATTACTCACCGCAGGACGTGCCCGGGTTCCAGTACGATCCGGCGCTTGACTGGACCACTTGGACCAGTTGGAAGAAAGCAGATGCAGAATCGATCGGCCGCGGCTACAACTATCCTCACGTAATCGCTGCTTACTGGTCGATGTATCGCCTGGCGCGCAATCATAGCGGTCTCATCAAGAATCATCCGTGGGAATGGTACCTGGACCAGGCGTACGAGACCGCGAGGTTCATGTTTGGCAGACAAGCGAACGGACGCCGTCGTGTTGGCTATGTCGATCTCGGCTTGATGGAAGGCGACATTCTTATTGCGCTGCTCGAGGACTTAAAGCGCGAGTCGTGGCAGGAAAAGGCGCAGACAATCGAAAGTCTGATGAAGGAACGGACGGACCGCTGGAAACAGGAGCCGTATCCATTCGGCAGCGAGATGGCGTGGGATTCGACAGGTCAGGAAGAGGTTTACGCGTGGTGTAAGCATTTCGGTGTTGACGACAAAGCGCTTGTATCGCTGAACTCGATCATCGGCTACATGCCGACCTTGCCGCACTGGGGCTACAACGGCAACGCTCGGCGTTACTGGGATTTTCTGTACGCCGGCAAAATCAGGAGGATTGAGCGCCAGTTACATCATTACGGATCCGCACTCAATGCGA
This sequence comes from Pyrinomonadaceae bacterium, assembly GCA_035941575.1. GTDB lineage: Bacteria > Acidobacteriota > Blastocatellia > Pyrinomonadales > Pyrinomonadaceae > PSRF01. Next base: position 1,252 of record DASZDV010000599.1, on the reverse strand, counting down.
TTCCGGTTCTCGCGCACTATCGCGAACAGCCTGACGATGAATATCTCTTGCGCGTCGGTTATGGCGGTACGATGGGCGCGCTGTCCAATATCGATCAGGAAGGCTTTGCTTCCGTGGCGTTTCATTCGTTTCCTTCAACTCTGAAATGGGATCCTTACACGGGCGACTATGGACCAAACTTCTTCGGACACGCCTTCAACACCGCAACGTACGTAATCAATCATCCGGAGTTCGGCTGGCAATCGTTCGGCGGAAACATCAGCGTACGCGGTAACTGGGTAAACGTTCAGCCACTCGATTCGCTTCGTAAGCGCGTTTACATCGCCGCTGTTGGTTTGTGGTTGACTCTTGATGCAGGTACGTTTGAAACGGTTGCGGTTAACACCAAATCGAATGTTGTGCGCGTAACGCTTTCCGCAGCGGATCAGTTCACGCCAAACGCTCGGCTGCGCGTGCAACAACCGGCGCGAGTCGCAAACGTTGGCACGTATGCGCCGCCGTCAAAGTTTGTTAACGAGCGTGATGCGTTTGCGATCCCGCTTGGACGTTCGACGACGACGATCGAACTTAAGCCACAAAAAGGCACAAGAGACACAAACGATTTACCTTAACTGCTTTGTGCTTTTTGTGCTTCTTTGCGGCTAACCAGGAGACAGAGATGACGTGGGAAGAGCGATGGCACCCGTTGAGAGAAGAGTGGGTGATAGTCGCAGCACACCGCCAGGATCGTCCATGGATTGGCAGCACGGTGAACAAGAGCGCGACACCGTTGCCGGCGTATGTGCCTGATTGTTATTTCTGCCCCGGAAACGCGCGCGTAAGCGGTGCAGTGAATCCTCGGTACGAGCAGACTTACGTTTTCGATAACGATCATCCGTGTGTGTCGCTCGATGCCCCATCTTCACTCGAAACGGCAACCGACCTTTATCGAAATCGTCCCGCACAGGGAATCGCGCGGGTAGTTTGTTACAGTCCGAAACACAATCTCACTCTGGCTGAACTGAGGACTGATGAGATTCACCAACTGCTGCGCGTGTGGCAGGAACAGTATGAGAAACTCGGTCGTCTACCGGAGATCAAACACGTTCTGATTTTCGAGAACAAAGGCGAAGTCGTTGGCGTTTCAAATCCACATCCGCACTGCCAGATTTATGCTACCAACTTCGTCTTCAAAACGATTGAAACTGAGGCGCGTGTGAGTCAACGTTATTTGGAACAAACTGGCCGTGTGCTTTTTCGGGACATCATCGCT
>DASZDV010000598.1:0-13881 GCA_035941575.1 Pyrinomonadaceae bacterium | reverse complement strand
GCTTTTTTGTACATCCCTTTCATGTCGCGCCGCTCGCAATCCACGAGCGGCGTGTTCACGAACACTTCGACGAATTGGTCGGCGCCGATCATCGTTCGCACGTCGTTGCGCGTCACGCGGTACGGGCTGACAGCGGCACAGATCACCGTGCCCTGATGCTTCACGATTTCAGAAGCAACGAAACCGATCCGGCGAATGTTGGCATCGCGATCTTCTTTTGAAAATCCCAGACCGCGCGACAGATGATTACGAACCACGTCACCATCGAGCAGTGTGACCTGGCGACCAAACTCTTGCAGTAACACAGTCAATATTTCTGCTGTCGTTGATTTTCCCGCCGCGCTCAAGCCCGTGAACCAGACGCAAAAACCCTGCTTGTGCCGCGGTGGGTAGACATCGGCGATCGCCTCAGTAACTTCGGGCCGCGCGAACCACGACGGCAGTTCCGCAACGCCGCTGCGATACCAATCGCGAATCAACGTTCCGGATAATTGCGCAGTGGCAACGTGCTCACCAATCTTGCGCGCGTCCTCGTAACGCTCCTCCTGTGGCAAATAAACAAACTCGCCAAACGGCAACACGCGCACGCCGATTTCATCTTCGAAACTCTGGACCAACTCCTGCGCTGCGTAGGGTGCGTAAAACGGTTTACCCGTCGAATCATTACCTGGACTCGCATGATCCCGGCCGATGATCATGTGGTTGGCGCCGTAGTTTTTTCTGATCAAGGCGTGCCACAGTGCTTCACGCGGGCCTGCGAGGCGCATCGCGAGTGGTAGAAGCGCGAGCAGGATTCGATTCGAGTCGTAGTATTTACTCGCGAGTGCTTTGTAGGTTCGAACACGTGTGAAGTGGTCGATGTCGCCGGGTTTTGTCATGCCGACGACCGGGTGCAGGAGCAAGACGCCGTTCACTTCTTCAGTAGCGCGTTTGGTCAACTCTTCATGCGCGCGATGCAAAGGATTTCGCGTTTGAAATGCGACTACGTTTTCGACGCCGATCTCGGCCAGCCGCGCCCGGGTTTGTGTGGGAGTGAGCCTAAGCTCGCGAAAGTCATAATGTTTAGGTAGACTGAGCACTCGCAAACGGCCACTGATGTTTCGCGATCCCCAGCGATGCATCTCGGCGACTAACGGATGACGCACATCCGTTGTTGCGAAGACCTGTTTGGCAGTGGTTTCAAGGTCCCACTCATAGATCTCTTCAACCCCGATCACGGCGAGGATGTCATTTTTCGAGTCGAGCAAAGCGACTTCACGATCCAGTTCGACGCGTTCATCATTCGCTATTGGCAACGTCACCGGGATCGGAAACAACTGGCCATTCGCCAACCGCATTTCTTCGAGCACGCGCTGGTAGTCCGCGGCGCCCATGAAAGTGTCGAGCGGGTTGAACGCGCCACTGGCGAGTAGCTCGAGGTCGCAGATGGCGCGGTCCGAGAGGCGAATTGCCGGCAGTTCCTTGGCGCGTTCGAGTGCGTCGTGAAGTGATTCTTTAGACACGGATTTGACAGATTAACACAGATAAGATACCTACCTCGGAACGCTATGTGTGGAATCGTTGGGTTCGTTCGAAACGACGGCAAACCAATTGACGACCAGTTGCTGTCGCGCATGTGCAATGCGATTCGCCATCGCGGCCCGGACGAAGACGGTTTCTACGTCAACGGCTCGGTCGGACTGGCAATGCGCCGCCTTGCCATCATCGACCTGAAAAGCGGCCAGCAACCCATCCATAATCAGGACCGTTCTTCCTGGATCGTTTTCAACGGCGAGATCTACAACTATCTCGAGCTCCGTGAGAAGCTGGAAAGACTCGGTCACAAGTTCTACACAAACAGCGACACCGAAGCGATTGTTCACGCTTACGATCAATACGGTGTTGACTGTCCTAAACACCTTCGCGGCATGTTTGCGTTTGCGATCTGGAACGAAAAGACGCAGGAGCTGTTTCTGGCGCGCGATCGTGTCGGCAAGAAGCCGTTGCTTTATGCGCTCGTGAATGGGCAGTTGATCTTTGGATCAGAGTTCAGCGCGCTGCTACTTCATCCCGACATCAGCCGCGAGATTCAGCCGGAAGCACTCGACTACTACTTGTCGTTCATGTGCATTCCGGCGCCGCTGACTGCATATCGCGCGATTCGCAAACTCGAACCCGCCCATTGGCTGCGCTGGCGCAAAGGTGAGATTCAGACCGAGCGTTACTGGCAGCCCGATTTCACAAAGAAGCTCGACATCAACGAGGAAGAAGCAGGAGAACGCACTGTCGAGATTCTGCGCGAAGCAGTTCGAGTGCGATTGATGTCCGAAGTCCCACTCGGCGCATTCCTGTCTGGCGGAATCGATTCGAGCGCAGTTGTCGCGTTGATGAGTCAGGAGTCGAGTGAGCGAGTCAAGACGTTTTCGATCGGTTTTGACGAACAGGACTTCAGCGAACTACACCACGCTCGGCGAATTGCCGAACACGTCGGTGCCGATCATCATGAATTCATCGTTCGGCCGGATGCAGTCGAAGTATTGCCGACGCTTGTAGAGCATTACGGCGAGCCATACGCCGACTCGTCAGCAGTGCCCACCTATTACGTTGCAAAAGAAACGCGCAAGCACGTCACTGTTGCATTGAATGGTGACGGAGGCGACGAATCGTTCGCGGGGTACGACCGTTACATCGCGATGGAACTGACGGAAAAATATCGTCGCGTGCCGGCGATATTGCGCGAGTCAGTAATCAAGGAGGCTGTTAACCTTCTTCCGACCTCGCCTACGAGACGAAGCAGAGTTAACTCTGCAAAGCGTCTGCTCGATCGTGTCTCGCACCCGAAAGTCGAACGCTACACGCATTGGGTGAGCGTATTTAACGAGCAAACAAAACAACCGCTTTACTCGGATTACTTCCGGCAACAAACCGTCGATGCAGACGCAACCGAAGTGCTCGCGCACTGGTTCAAACGCGCAAACGGAATCGGAATTCTCGATGCGATGCTGTTGACTGACCAGATGACGTACTTGCCGAACGATCTGCTGGTGAAGGTTGACATCGCGACGATGGCAGTTTCGCTCGAAGCGCGTTCGCCGTTTTTGGACCATCACGTGATCGAGTTTGCGGCGAGCCTGCCGCAGAAACTGAAACTGCGTGGGTTGACGAGCAAATACCTGTTGAAAAAAGTGCTGCGAAAGTTGTTGCCGAGTGAAAACCTAAACCGGCGGAAGATGGGTTTTGGTGTTCCTATCGGACATTGGTTCCGCGGTCAGATGCAGCCGTTCCTGCGTGAAGTCGTGCTCTCCGAAAAGGCGCTGCGCCGTGGACTTTTCAAACCTGAGGCCGTGCGACAGTTGGTTGAATTACATGCCCGCGGCGAACGCGACTATTCGCACCAGCTTTGGACGTTGCTGATGCTGGAGCTTTGGTTCAACCGGTTCATCGACTCCCACTGAACGATGCAGTCGTCAAACAAAGTCGAAGAGTTTGCCGGTCAGCGCATCCTGGCAATGGATCCGCGGGCGGAGAAGACTTTTCGTAGTTGTGTGGCGTGCGGTTCCAGCGACGCACACAAGCTCGGCATCAAGAACGAACTCGATATTGTCTCGTGTCGCAAATGCCAAACGTTATACACGCCCTACTCGCCCTGGTACTCCAGCGAGTATTTCTATCTCGGTTACTACCTCAAGCCTGAAGAGACAGAGACGCCGCTATTCCTTAAGCAACGATTAGCAGAGATCACTGGTGACTTTGCGCCCTATCGCGAAACGAACAGGTTGTTGGACATTGGTTGCGGCGCCGGTGGTCTACTCGAAGCCGCTCGCGAGCACGGCTGGAATGCGCAGGGCCTCGACGTTTCGTCTCATGCGGCGAAGCACGTACGGGAGTTGGGTTTCGAAGTTTTCGAAGGTGAACTTGAGGCTGCCGAGTATCCTTCTTCCCATTTCGATGTCGTCACAGCATCGGAACTCCTGGAACACGTTTTTGAACCCCGTGCCCTTGTCCGGGAAGTGGCACGAATACTGCGCCCGGGCGGACTCTTCTGGACCACGACGCCGCACGCGCGCGGCTTGTCCGGACGTTTGCTGGGTTTGAAGTGGCGCTGCATTTGGCCGCCGGAGCATCTCCAGCTATTCTCAATCAGTGGTCTAACGACTCTGCTGCGCGATGCCGGCTTCCGCGATGTCCGGGTTGATACAACTGGCGGGAATCCAATTGAGATCTGGCACACGATAAGTGCCGGAAGAAGTGCCGGACGAGGAGCCGGAATGGGCGCCGCGAAGTCTGCGCCGAAGACAGTGGACCAACACTTCGACCGGGTGTTGACGAATTACCAGTTGAACGAGTCTCTAATGAAAAGCCGGTCGCGCCGGGCGCTAAAGAGCACTGTAAACAGTTTTCTGAACCTCAGTCGCCTTGGTGACTCAATGAAAGTTTTCGCTGTGCGATAAAAACCGATCTGGAGGACAACGTTGAAAGGCGTCGTGCTTGCCGGAGGCTTAGGGAAGAGATTGCGCCCGCTCACCTCTGTCACAAACAAACATCTGCTGCCGGTTTATGACCAGCCGATGATCTATTATCCGATTCAGACACTCGTCAACGCGGGCATCACTGACATCATGGTTGTTACCGGTGGAAGCTCGGCAGGCGAATTTTTGAGGCTGTTGGGAAACGGAAAGGCGTTTGGGTTGCAACACCTTAACTACGCCTACCAGGAAGGTGAAGGCGGCATCGCCGAAGCGCTTTCACTCGTGGAACACTTCGCGGCTGAAGATCCGGTCTGTGTCATGCTCGGCGATAACATTATCGAGGGAAACATCTGTTCGGCTGTCGATGCGTATCGAGAGCAGGAGCGCGGCGCAAAGATCATATTGAAGAAGGTTCCCGATCCCCAGCGGTTTGGTGTGCCAAAACTCGACGGCCGGCGCGTGGTCTATATCGAAGAGAAGCCCGCGGTGCCGCAGTCGGATTACGCTGTGATTGGCGTTTACATGTACGACAGCAGCGTCTACGACATTATTCGTTCACTGAAACCTTCAGGGCGTGGCGAGCTCGAGATCACTGACGTGAACAACGCCTACATCGAGCGCGGCGAGATGACGTGGGACGAGTTGGAAGGTTGGTGGAGCGATGCCGGGACGTTTGAGAGTCTGTTAAGAGCGTCGAACATGGTGGCTGAAACGGGAGCCAACAAATTGCATCTCTCATGCCTGACGAACAGCGCACAAAAGTAGTAAGGATTATCGCGCGGCTGAATGTTGGGGGTCCGGCAAAGCATGTCGTGTGGTTGACCTCGGGTTTGGAAGAGGCGGGTTATCGATCGCTGCTGGTGGCAGGGACTGTGCCTGAAGGTGAAGAAGACATGAGTTACTTCGCCGAAGAAACCGGAGTGAAGCCGCTGTACATTCCGGAGATGAGCCGCGAGATCTCTTTGAAGGATGCGGTTACGACGTGGAAGCTGTTTCGTCTCCTGTTGCGCGAACGGCCTGACATTGTTCACACGCACACGGCAAAGGCTGGGACCGTCGGACGAGTTGCGGGTTTCTTGTATCGCTGGTTGACGCCGGGAGTTTTGGTTGGTAAGCCGCGTCCGTGCAAGTTTGTGCACACGTACCACGGGCATGTTTTTCATAGTTACTACGGTCGTGTGAGAACGGGTGTTTTCTTGACGATCGAAAAGCTGCTCGCGAGGCTCGTCACTGATCGCTTGGTTGTTGTAAGTGAGCAACAAGCGGAGGAGATTGGGCGAAGATTTCGTGTAGGGCGTGCGGATCAGATCCGAATAATTCGTCTTGGTTTGGACTTAAGTCTCTTTGCCAACTATGCCAATCGCCGTGCGCTATTTCGCCAGGAATTCGGGATCGCTGAAAACGTAACGCTGGTGGGTATTGTCGGGCGGCTGACTGAGATCAAGAACCACGAGATGTTTTTGCAAGGCGCCGCGCGCGTCAATCTCGAAGAAGTGAAGTTTGTGATCATTGGTGATGGCTCGCTGCGCGACACCCTGGAGCAGCAGGCGAAATCGTTAGGTCTGGAAGAGAAAGTGATCTTTGCGGGTGGCCGGAAGGACCCGGAACACTTTTATCCTGCGCTCGATGTTTGCGCCTTGACGTCGCGAAACGAAGGAACGCCGTTGACGGTAATCGAGGCCATGGCCAACGCGCGACCTGTGATTGCAACTAGCGTCGGAGGCGTCGTTGATCTGCTTGGCGATGTTGTTGAAGAGGGTGCTTACAACATTTGCGAGCGCGGAATCAGTGTTCGTCCTTACGACGTAGAGGCTTTCGCCGCGGGTTTGCAGAGATTAATCAAAGACAAAGATTTGCGAGATCAATTAGGCCGGCGCGGTTTTGAGTTCGTTGACAGGAACTATCGCAAGGAACGTCTGTTCGAAGACGTCAAGAGTTTATACGGCGAGTTGCTGAACCGCGAACGCGTGGCGAATTGCGAACTGCCGGTCGCGAAATATTCATAAGGAGAGCATACCGGTTGCGAGTACTTATCACGGGTGGCGCTGGATTTATCGGATCACATCTTGCTGATGCCTACATCAAACGCGGCGATGAGGTTTATGCGATTGACGACCTCTCGACCGGGACCATCGAAAACATTCAGCACCTCAAAGGTCAGCCTCGTTTTCATTACACGATCGACACCGTTCACAATCAGCCGGTCACGGCGGAGCTGGTGGACCAGTGCGACGTGATATTTCATCTTGCTGCGGCCGTTGGTGTGAAGTTGATTGTTGAGAGTCCGGTGCGAACCATTGAAACCAATGTTCGCGGAACGGAAGTTATTCTGTCGTTGGCGAACAAGAAGAAGAAGAAGGTGCTGATCGCTTCGACGTCTGAAGTTTACGGTTTGAGCACCGATGTACCGTTTCGCGAAGACGGAAACCTGGTGATGGGCGCGACGACCAAGGGCCGTTGGAGTTACGCGTGTTCGAAAGCGATTGACGAGTTTCTGGCGTTGGCTTATTGGCGTGAGAAGAAGTTGCCGACAATCGTCGTTCGCTTATTCAATACCGTTGGGCCGCGACAGACGGGACAGTACGGCATGGTCATTCCGACGTTTGTCAGACAGGCGCTGGCAGGCAGGCCGATAACCGTTTACGGCGACGGAAAGCAGAGTCGTTGTTTTGGGTATGTCGGCGACGTTGTCGGAGCGCTGGTTGGGTTGATGGAAAGCAACGATGCGGTCGGGAAAGTTTTTAATATCGGCTCCAATCAGGAGATCACGATACTGGAGCTGGCGCGGCGCGTGAAAGAACTGACGCACTCGGATTCCGACATCGTTTTTGTGCCTTATGACGAGGCGTATGAGGAAGGTTTCGAAGATATGCCGCGGCGCGTTCCGGACATTTCGAAGGTCAGTGAGTTGGTGGGGTTTCGGCCACAGATGAGTCTCGATGGTATTCTTGAGAGCGTAATCGATTACCAGAGTGGCCGCCGCCCCAGGTAAGGCATTGCCGATTTGCGATTGCCGATTGCCGATTTGAGAGCGTAAACGGCAATTGGCAATTGGAAATCGACAATGACTATGCCTTTTAGCCCGCGTACGTTGCTGGCAGTCGCCGCTTCGTTCGTTCTAGCCCTGATACTCACACCCGTCGTGCGTGCGTTTGCCCGGCGTGTTGGTGTGGTCGCAGTGCCGAAAATTGACCGCTGGCACAAAAAACCAACGGCCATGCTCGGCGGCGCCGCGATCTGGCTGACGTTTGTCATCTGCCATTTCGCCTTTATCCCGCACACTATCTACGGCAACTTCATCTTGCTCGCGAGCACGTTTTTGTTTGCGGTGGGGTTGGTCGACGATCTTATTCACATCAAGCCGTATCAAAAACTCATCGGCCAAATCCTCGGTTCCGCTTTCGTCGTTTACTACGGACTCTCGCTGCCATGGACCGGCTCGGTGCTCATCAACATGGCGCTCGCAATCTTTTGGCTGATCGGTATCACAAACGCGATCAACCTGCTCGACAACATGGACGGCCTCGCCTCCGGCATCGCGATCATCGCCGCCGGTTTTCTCGCCCTGAGTTTTGTCACGAGCGGGCAATATACCGAAGCACTGATTCTCCTGGTATTCGCCGCGTCGTTACTCGGCTTCCTGATCTACAACTCCAATCCCGCATCGATCTTTATGGGCGACTGCGGCTCGATGTTTGTCGGGTTCTTCCTCGCGAGTTCCGCCTTAATCAACGTCAGCGGCGGACGATCGCGAAGCTTTCTGCCCGTACTTGCGGTTCCAATCCTCGTTCTGTTCATTCCGATCTTCGACACAACATTCGTCACGGTCTTGCGCAAACTATCCGGCCGCTCGGCGTCGCAAGGCGGACGCGACCACACGTCGCATCGTCTCGTCGCCCTCGGAATGTCTGAACGTCACGCCGTCTGGATGCTTTACGGCTTTGCCGCACTCTCCGGCGTGCTCGCAATTCTGGTCCAACGCGCGCGTCTCGACGTCAGTCTCGCGGCGATCGCCGGTTTTACGATTCTGCTGACATTGGTCGGCGTCTATCTCGCCGGCGTGAAAGTCTACGACCAGAGCGAAGCAGAGATGGCGATGAAAGAGAAGCCACTCTACGCGTTTCTGGTTGACGTTTCCTACAAGCGACGCATTTTCGAAGTACTGCTCGATGTTGTGCTGGTGATCTTGTCCTACTGGTCCGCGTACGCGATCAACTTTCCGCCTTCGAGTCCGGCGTGGAAACTGTTCATCCGCACCTTACCGGTGTTGGTCTTTATCAAGATGTTTGTGTTTCTCGTGATGGGCGTCTATCGCGGTTTGTGGCGCTACACGAGCATCGGCGATCTAATCCTGTTTGCGAAGGCAGTTGCGCTTAGTTCAGTCGGCAGCCTGCTTGTAATCCTGTTTGCGTTTCGCTTCGAAGGTTATTCGCGCAAAGTCTTTGTCATCGACGCGGTATTGATGCTTCTGTTTCTGGCAGGCAGCCGCATGGCTTTCCGGCTGTTTCGCCAACTATTTCCCGCAGTTGCAGCTTCAAACGGCCGGCGCGTGTTGATCTACGGCGCCGGCGACGGCGGCGAGCTTTTATTAAGAGAACTACGAAACAACCGCGAACTAAACTTGTCCCCTATCGGTTTCCTGGACGACGACCCAGCAAAGAGCGGCAAAGTGATTCATGGGCTGCGCGTGTTTGGCGGCAACGGAGATCTCGGTAAGGTTTGCACGCAGCATGAAGTTGACGAGGTCGTAATCTCCAGCCTGAAAATGTCTGAGGCGCGCATTCAGGAGGTGCTCCAAATCTGCGCTGACCGGAATATCACCGTCAAACGAATGCGGATCACGATGGAAGAACTGGAGTGGCCCCAGATATTTCGCAAAGACAGTTCGTAATGCCTGAACTAATTCAACTTAACACCCGAAACCTGTTTATCAAGCTCTTTCTGATCGCGTTGCTGATCGCGGCTGGAGTGTGGTCCTACTACGTCGTTCGCTGGTACGCCGGAAACACAATGGCCGACTATTTCGATCCTTCGGCAAATAACCTGCCTGTTGCACAAGTGGCGGCGTCACTCGCTCCCAACGATCCGTTGACTCACTGGCGACTGGCACAGGTTACGCAAAAGACTCTGCCATTGGACCAACAGATTCAGTCGATCTCGGAATATGAAAAAGCGGTGAGTCTTTCACCGAACGATTATCGCTTCTGGATGGCGCTCGGAACCGCAAGCGAGCAAGCCGGCGATCCCGCGAAAGCCGAACGAGCGCTGAGGCGAGCTGTCGAACTCGCGCCCGCCTACGCTTATCCACACTGGTTTCTCGGCAACTTGTATCTTCGGACGGGTCGCTATGACGAAGCATTCGCGGAATTGCGTCTTGCGAGCGAAGCCGATCACGAGTTTCAGCCACAACAGTTCAATCTGATTTGGGAGGTTTACAACTCCGACGTTGAGTCGTTAAAAAAAGCTGTCGGAGAAAACGCGACCACGCGCGCAAAGTTCGCTGCGTATCTGCTCGGCCGGCAGCAGTTCGAAGACGGCCTGCGCATGTGGGACACGCTTAGCGGCCAGGAAAAACGCAGCAACCGCGACACTGCCGAGTCGATAGTCAATAGCCTGATCAGCGTGTACCGGTATCACGATGCTGTCAGAGTCTGGAACGACATCACAACAAACGAAAGATTTCGCGCAGAGATTGGCCGGGTGTTTGACGGCGGTTTCGAAGACTCGAGCAGTTATGGTCCGGAAATGGTCTTTGGCTGGCAGGTGAAAGCGATGCCGCAAGTGCAAGTCGGTGTCGACCCGGTCAGGAGTTACGATGGCTCGAACAGCTTACGACTCGTATTTAACGTCCGTACGAACATAGAAAACATCAACCTCTCGCAACTCATTGCGGTCGCTGCAAAGACCGAATACGACTTTGAATTCTACGTTGCGACTGAAAAACTCGAGACCGGCAGTCCGCCGCTGGTACAGGTCATCGATCCAACAAACTCCGCAGTGCTCGTTACGTCGCCGGCGGCTGCGAACGGTACGAGTGATTGGACTCGCGTTGGTCTGACGTTCAAGACTGGTGATAAGACCGAAGCAATAATGATCAAGATCGTGCGGCCGTCTTGCGGCACGCAGGAAGTGCCGATCTGTCCGATCTTCGGTTCCGTGTGGTATGACGACTTCAGTATCAAACGAAGAGGTTAGCGTTGTCGTAGCTGAGCCCGCGTCGCCTTTAGCGGCGCGAACGTCTCAGGAACGCGGCGTCTATCGCATCAAGCACACGCTGGCGAGCCGCTTTGCGTTTCTGGTGATCTGCGTCGCAATCGTGATGTCGGCGCTGGCGTACGGCACCGTTCATTACTGGGCCCTCGCGCTCTTCAATCTCGGTGGATTAACGATTCTCGCGCTGTGGATGGTTGATAGCTGGCGCCTGGGCGACTTTCGTGTCAGCCGCAACTTTCTTCAGTTGCCGTTGATCGGCGCACTCGTTCTTGGATTGGTCCAAGTGCTGCCGTTGCGAGACGCGGCGGGTGGGGGTTTGAACACGTTCTCGCTCGATCCGAACTCCACGAAGTTAGTGATCGTGCAGTTGGGTACGCTGTTCGTTTACTTCGCAGCCACGCTGGTGTTCATCGACACGCCTCACCGGCTTCGTTTGCTGGTGCGGACGATCATGATCTTTGGTTTCTTTCTCGCGATCTTTGGTTTGACGCAGTCGTTCACCAGTCCTACAAAGGTCTATTGGGTTCGCGAACTTAACCAGAGCACTGCCTTTGGTCCTTTTATCAACCGGCACCACTTCGCTGGTTACATGGAGTTGACCATCTCTTTGCCGCTTGGGTTGTTGCTGGCCGGTTCGATCGACAAGGAAAAGCGCCTGCTCTACCTGTTCATCGCAGGGTTAATGGGTGTGGCGCTGGTGATGACCACGTCCCGCGGCGGCATCATTAGTTTGGTCGCGGAGATCGTGTTTCTGGTGATCGTTACGGCAATTTGGAGAAAGCACGGCGAACACAAACGAATCAGCCGCGTGAAGAGAATCGGCACGCGAGTGGCGCTGGCTGCGGCGTTAATCGTGGGACTCTTCGCCGGCGTGATCCTGTTAGGCGGCGAGTTCTCGATCAACCGCTTTATCGACAGTGTGAACACGGATGATCCGACGACAGGCCGCGCGCACTTCTGGTCAGTGACGCTCGATATGATCAGGGCAAACCCGATTTTGGGAACCGGACTGGGCGCGTACGGAGTTATTTACACGCGTTATGACACGCGGAACGGACTCTTCCGCCTCGAACAAGCCCACAACGATTATCTGCAAGTGTTTTCCGACGCGGGTGTGGTTGGTGGAGCGCTCGCGCTGATGTTTGTCGTTGTGTTGTTCTACCGCGGATTCGATCGAGCGAATTCGCGAGATGATTTTCGTCGTGGCGTCGCGTTGGGTGCGCTGGGAGGGTGTTTCGCCGTACTGGTGCACAGTTTCTTCGACTTCACGCTACACACTACGTCGAATGCGCTGCTGTTCCTGATCCTGGCGGCACTCGCTACGCTGAATGGGCGCGTCGAGGATGCTCCGCGCCGGCGCCGTCGAAAAGGCTCGGCAGAAAATCAGACATGAGTTCTTCGATGAAAGAGATGTCATCCCTTCCGGGTTTGTGCCTGGCGGCGGTGCTGCGTCACGGAAAAACCGATGCGTTGAACTACAGGGCCGACGGTAAATGGTTCAATATTCCTGCTGAGACGTTTGTCGAGCGCGTAAAGAATTGTGCACTTGGCTTGGCGGCGCTCGGTATTCGTCCCGGCGATCGAATCGCGCTGCTGTCGGAGAATCGGCCCGAGTGGTCGATCGCCGACATGGCGATCCTGAGTCTGGGCGCGATCAATGTTCCGATCTACACGACGCAGGCGATCGAGCAGATCGACTACATCCTTTCCGATTCCGGCGCGAAGGCGATCTTTATTTCCAACCGGAGGCTGTACAAACACGCGCAGTCCGCACTCGCGAAACGATCGATGGAACACTTGATCTTCTTCGATCCGGAAGTCGCGGAAATTATCGAACACGGAATCTCTCTGGACGAGACAGAGCGACGCGGACGCGAACATGCGAAACAACGGCCTGACGCCTTCGACGCTCACCTGCAAGCGGTACATCCCGAAGATCTCGCTACCATCATCTACACCTCCGGTACGACGGGGGAGCCGAAAGGCGTGATGTTGACTCACAACAACTTCATGTCAAACGTACTGTCCATCGCGAAGGGATTGCCGATTGGACCAACCGACGTCGCGCTTTCGGTGCTGCCCCTATCGCATATTTTCGAGCGCGATGGTTTTTACGTCTTCTGCTACTGCGGCGTGTCGGTCTATTACTCTGCTTCTTTCGAGCAAGTGGGTGAAAACCTGCGTGAGGTCGCGCCGACAGTGATGACGGCAGTGCCGCGTCTCTTCGAGAAGGTCTACCACCGGATCATCAAGAAAGGGATGGCCGAGAAGGGAATTAAGAAGAACATCTTCATGCGTTCGCTCGGGGTGGGCCAACGCTACGGTGAACTGAAAGACAAGCGACGATGGATCTCGCCGAATCTGCGGCTCAAGCAAGGGCTGGCAAGTAAGCTCGTGTTTTCAAAATGGCGTGCGGGTGTTGGTGGGCGTTTGCGATATTTCGTTTCGGGAGGCGCTCCGCTGGCGCCGGCGCTTTCTTATGCGTATCTCGCGGCTGGGATTCCGATTCTTCAGGGCTACGGCGCGACTGAGACGTGCATCGTCTGCGCCAATCGTCCGGGAAACAATCACGTTGGATCAGTCGGTATTCCGTTCGAAGGGATTGAACTGCGTATCGCCGACGATGGTGAGATTCTTATTCGTGGTCCAAACGTGATGCGTGGTTATTACGGACAACCGGAAGCGACCGCGGCAGTGCTCAAGGACGGTTGGTTCTACACCGGCGACGTAGGCCACATGGACAAGGAAGGCCGGTTGTATATCACAGATCGCAAGAAGGATCTGTTTAAGTTGTCGAATGGGAAGTATGTCGCGCCGCAGTTGATTGAGAGTTTGTTGAAAGAAAGCGAGTTTGTTAGCCAGGTTGTGGTTGTCGGCGCTGGGAGAAAGCAGCCGGCGGCGTTGATCGTTCCGGACTGGGAGAATTTGAACGAAGCACTCGCCGAAGCCGGCGAGAATTCGGCGCCGAAAGATCGAGACGAGTTGAGTACCTATCCGGCGGCGGTAAAGATCGTGCAGCGTGATATTGCGAATCTCACATCTTCGTTGGCGGATTACGAACGCATTCGGCGTGTGGCCTTGCTGCCGAACGACTTCAGCATTGACGGCGGGGAATTAACTCCGACCTTGAAGGTGAAGCGGCGCGTTATCGACGAGCGGTTCGGCGACCTGATTGACGAGCTTTACGACTAACGCCTTACCTTAGGCCAGCGAGGATGGC
>DASZDV010000597.1:0-6167 GCA_035941575.1 Pyrinomonadaceae bacterium | reverse complement strand
GCAACACCAGTGTGTTGAATGGCCGCCGAAGAGGAGGAAGTTTAACTATGGTGAAAAGTGCTGCGGGAAAAGCTGTATCTCAGCGCGCGCTCAGTGACGAGATTTCAAAAGACAATAAGCCAACGAGTGATGTGGTTGAGCACTTGCAACGACAAGTGGCAAATGCTTTTGTGCTTTACGCGAATTACAAACATTATCACTGGCAGACGTTTGGACCACTGTTTCGCGACCTGCATCTGTTATTCGACGAGTTTGCGACGGCGGTGTTGGGGACGATTGATGACTTTGCGGAACGCTTGCGGATGATTGGGCAGGATCCGATCTTTCGTCCGGATGAAATTGAGCGAGTTGCGACTGTGAAGGTGTCGGGCGATGCCGGCAATATGCGGGAAATGGTGGCTGAGGCTGATGCGAACCTGCTGGTTGTGATCAAAGACATGCGTGATGCTGCGCGCGTCGCAGACGACCACGACGATCCGGGAACGGTCGATCTGTTTTCGAGGCACGTGCAGCTCCATGAAAAACACGAATGGTGGCTCCGCGACATCCTCGAAAAAGGCGACGGGCTGTCAACCTAAGCCACAAAAGGCACAAGAGTCACAAATGAAAACCGGGTTGGCGCCTGTTCGTTAACCCTTTGTGCTTCTTGTGCTTTTTTGCGGCCTACGAAAAACTCTTGTCGTCGGCTGATGGGCCATAAAGCGCCGGCACCTTTTGGCCCATCAGACGCAGGTAAACAGTCATCTGCCCACGATGGTGCGCCCAGTGGTTGATCGTTTCCTGGATCATCATGTAACGCTGTTCTTCCAAAACGACCTGTCCCCCCGCAAGCAACTTCCAATTCGTTCGAAGGTGTTCATCCGTGGTGTTTTCCAACGCTGCACGAGCACCAGCCGCGGCTTCATCAAGCGCTTTCACTAACTCTTCGCTCGTTTCTTTCGGCTCGCGCTTCATGCCTTCGCCCGGAGGCGGCGCAACGTCGAGCTCATCGCGTTGGATCTCCATCGTGATCCACATCGGAATCGTCGCGACCATATCGGCGAGGTAACCAAAGATCATCGACTTCTCATGCGGCTTCCAGTCGTACTTACCACTTGGCACTTCCTTTAACGCTTTGCGCGAACGTTCCACCTCACGATCAAGTTCTTCGCGGAAAAATTCCGTTAGTTTCATTCCCACCTCCAACTCGGATTATGATTTCTTGACAACGATATGAGAATCTAACAACCGGCGCCAGTCGTTTCAAACCCGGATGATGATCCAACATAGCATCGCGGACTCGTTTCAATCCCCACTCGTGCGCGTATTGCTCATGGTGATCGGCGGCGGCCTCCTCTACATCTTCTGGCGCGAACTCAGAAAAATTCCCGCAAAGCTCTTGACGCTCATGGCGACGGCTTTCGTCGATATGGTCGGCGTGTTGATGATCTTTCCGTTGCTGCCGTTTTACGTAAAGAACCTCGGCCCTTCAGGCGTCAACATTTTCGGTATTCATTTCGGAATCGGAATTGTTACCAGCTTCATCGTCGCTTCGTTCACAGTGGCCCAACTGCTGAGCGCGCCTATGTGGGGACGCTTTTCCGATCGACTCGGCCGTCGTCCCGCACTGCTGATTGCTCTCAGCGCCTCGGCAATCGCTTACCTGATTTTTGGCTTCGCCCATTCGTTATGGTTGCTGCTTCTCTCGCGTGTAGTGCAGGGCGCCGGAGGCGGGACAGTTGGAGTCATTCAGGCGTACGTGGCTGATTCCACACCGCCGCACGATCGCGCCCGTGCCCTTGGTTGGCTTTCCGCGACAACGAATCTCGGCGTAGCACTCGGTCCGGTGCTCGGATCATTCGCTATTACTCTTGGGCACCGCGACCTGATGCCGGGGCCGGCGACGTTGCAGATGGGACACGCCGCACCGGGAATACTCGCGGCGGCATTGTGCGTGATCAATATCGCGTTTGCCGCTCGTTACCTTACCGAATCACGAGATCCAAACGACCACGTACACGCAGAAGGCGAAGAGCGGCGCACGTCGCGGCAGATCATCTTGCGCGTGATCTCTCATTCAAGTGAACCTTCCTCGCGCCTGATCTGGATCTACGCGATTGCCATGGGTGCGTTTCAGGGAAGCTTCTCGGTGCTCGCGCTTTTCCTCAACTACCGCTTTCAAGTAACGGAACAAACGATCGGTTACTTCTTCATGTACGTGGGATCGATCTCCGTCTTCACGCGCGTACTGTTGCTCGGACGCATGGTCGATTGGTTAGGCGAGGCGAAGCTTTCGCGTTTGGGTCTTGCGCTGCTTGCGTTAGGAGTTCTCGGAATGCCTCTGGCGCGGAATCTCTGGACTCTGGCACTCGCCGTTGCGCTCATACCGTTGGGAACTGCGTTCACGTTTCCGTGCGTGACGGCGCTGCTGTCGCGGATCATCAAGCCACGCGAGCGCGGCCTTTTCATGGGAATGCAGCAGACTTACGGCGGCGTCGCCAGAGCCGCGGCGCCGCTCTTTTTTGGCTGGGCTTTCGACTCACTCGGCGCGTCTTCGCCTTACTTCATCGCCTCGGTCGTGATCATGGCGACGATTCTTCTCGGCTTAGGACTCGACAAGTACGCCAAACACGAAGAAGCGCCCGCGCTCCAGGAAGCGTGATCGAAAACTACTTGTCGATGATCTCCGGCGAGTTGTCGATCGTGACCTTCTTTCGCGGGTCGGGAACATGGATCCTCGTTTCCACCGAGTTCGGGTAACGATTCTCGCCTTCATCAAACGTGCCAATGAGATTGATCGTGACGCGTACGATGTAGTCACCTTCGGGAATACCGGTGATATCGATCCACTGGCCGGTTAGCTGTTTGAAATACCAGTCGCCCCAACCCGAAGTGATTCCCTGGAACCCGCAGTTGTAACCGTTACTCTTGCCGCCGTCATATTTGAACGAGTCTTCAAAACAGAAGCCCTGCTTGTGCCCTGCGACGACGAGGCTGCGGTCCAGCGTGAGCAACTCGTAAACAGAGAAGTCACGGATGTGGAAATGACCGTGACACGGTGCAAACTCGAAAAATGCTGCGTAAGGATTGTTCGGATCGGAGCGGTCGCCAACAACGAGGTCGCCATCGCCGCTGTTCATTACGACCGTGTCGAAGCGCAGAATGCGTCGATAACCGGTGCCGCCGACGGCGCCTTCCTCGATCGCGCACGTGCCCGCTTCGAACAAGCGGTCAACAATCTCCATCTGTGATGTGAAACGTTGAGGATCGACAACCAGATCCGGCTTACCGCCGTTGTTGTAGACAGGAAACTGTCGCGACACGCTCGTTCGTTGTGAGAGCGCGGGCGGGGTGACGAGGACGACCAGGGCGACTAGAGGAACGAAGAGCAGCGTAAGTTTTCGCATGATTCACCTCGAGATGACTATTCGTTAAGGTTGTCGAGTGCGGTAAATCTCCACCCGATTTTTGTTTGCTGGAAGTGATAGATAACAACTTCATTGCCTGCGGCGTCGGGACACGCTACAGTAAAAGCCTTCGCGTTTGCCGGATCGGTTTCTGGTTTTGCTTTACTGAAGCAGGCTGCGGCATCAGTCTGTTCATTAAAGACCTGCCGGTAACGCTTCGCTAACTGAGCTTTCGTTTTAATACTTGGTATGCCGTAAGACATGCCAATGGGAAACTTCGACATCCGCGCCACCGCTTCAACGTCGCGATTGGTCACGGCTGTTTTGAACTGTTGCCAAAACGTCTGTCTTGCGTCTTGAAAAGGGAAGAACAGCAGTCCTGCAATTACACAGATTGT
This sequence comes from Pyrinomonadaceae bacterium, assembly GCA_035941575.1. Lineage (GTDB taxonomy): Bacteria > Acidobacteriota > Blastocatellia > Pyrinomonadales > Pyrinomonadaceae > PSRF01. The sequence goes on along the minus strand of DASZDV010000597.1, from coordinate 2,383 downwards.
GCTTAGAAGGAGACTCGTCATGCGCACGTCCCGTTATTGCGTGATATTGGCGTTGCTGGTGGTGGCAGCCGTTGCGGCCGCCGTCAGTTTATCCCAACCTACACAAGTTGCTGCAAGCTCAGTCACGTCATTCACCCTCGAACAGATCAAGAGTTACCCGTTTCCAAACGAGTTGACTACCGCCGCGACAGGCTCACGAATCGCCTGGGCGTTCAACGAACGCGGTGCGCGAAACATCTGGGTCGCTGAAGGCCCTGATTTCAAAGCGCGGCGATTGACCAACTACCAAAACGACGATGGGCAGGAGCTGACGACCGTTTCACTTTCCAGCGACGGCAAATATGTGGTCTATGTGCGTGGCGGCGACCACGGTTCAAACTGGGAGAGCTCATCCGGTGTTAACCCGGCGATGAGCGCCACGCAAACGCGCGTTCAAATCTGGAGCGTTCCGTTTGTAGGAGACGAACCAAAGCTTCTGAGCGAAGGCGATGAACCGGTTATTTCGCCGAAAGGTGATCGCGTGGTGTTTTCAAAGGAACGAGCGATCTGGTTCGTTCCAATCGACGGTTCGGCACAGGCGAAGCGGTTCTTTTTCGCGCGTGGCGAGTCGGGCTCTCCCGAATGGTCTCCCGACGGCGCGCGTCTCGCGTTTGTTTCAAATCGCGGCGATCACTCGTTCATCGGTATCTACACCAACGACACAACCCCGATTCTTTATCTCGCTCCAACCACTTCACGCGACAGCAGTCCACGATGGTCACCGGATGGTAAACGGATCGCGTTTGTACGGCGGCCCGGCACGGGTGGCGCGCCTGAACCTGTTCTCGAACAGCGGCCGCAGGCATGGTCCATCTGGGTCGCAGACGCAACCTCGGGCGAGGCGCGGCAATTGTGGAAGAGCCCGTTTACTTTGAAAGGTTCGCCGCCTTCGACGGAGGGCGGTACAAATCTGCGTTGGGCCGCAGCCGGTCGAGTCGTGTTTCTTTCCTATCTCGACGGCTGGCCGCATCTATATTCGATTTCCGAAAACGGCGGTGATCCGCTGTTGCTGACGCCGGGGAATTTCATGGCGGAGTACATCTCGATCAGCTCCGATCGAAAGTACATGCTGTTTGCCGGTAACGCAGGCAGCGACGCCGACGATATCGATCGACGCCACATCGTGAAAGTTCCTGTCGATAAGGCTGAGCCAACGGTGATGACGCCTGGCAAAGGACTCGAGTGGACGCCGTTCACCACCGGTGACGGCAAGTACGTCGTCTACATTAGCGCTACGTCTCAGCGTCCGCCGTTGCCGGCAGCGATGTCTATGGACGGTGGTAAACCGCAGTTGATCGCCGAGGATCGGCTTTCGACTGATTTTCCTGCGGCGCAACTGGTCACTCCGAAGAAAGTTGTTTACAAGGCGCCGGACGGTGTTGACGTTCACGGACAGCTTTTCGAGACGCCCGGAGGCGCGTCGAAGAAGCCCGCGATCATTTACGTTCATGGTGGACCACCGCGACAGATGCTGCTGGGCTGGCATTATTCCGATTACTACACGAATGCCTACGCGTTGAACCAGTATCTCGCGAGCCGCGGTTATGTCGTTCTGTCAGTCAACTATCGTTTGGGGATCGGGTATGGTCATGACTTTCACCGACCACCGAATGCCGGCGCGCAGGGCGCCTCGGAATATCAGGACGTCAAAGCCGGTGCTGAATACCTGCAACGGCTGCCGCAGGTCGATGCTAAACGAATCGGCATCTACGGTGGCTCCTATGGCGGATTTCTTACTGCCCTGGCACTGGCGCGTGATTCGAAATTATTTGCCGCAGGCGTTGACATTCATGGTGTGCATAACTGGACTGCGGAGCGCGCGGCGCCGTTGCTCGAGAATCGTTATGAGAAGGCGCCTGACGTGCAGCGTGCGCTTGATGTGTCCTGGCAGGCGTCACCTGTCTCGTCGATGAGCACGTGGAAGTCGCCGGTGTTGGTGATTCATGGTGATGATGATCGCAACGTTCGTTTCAGCCAGACGACAGATCTGGTGCGACGTTTAGAGAAAGCCGGCGTGACCTATGAGGAGTTAATTATTCCCGACGATACGCACCACTTTTTGCGACACGCGAATATGGTGAGGGTCGATGCGGCGACGGCGGCGTTTTTCGATCGAGTTTTTGGGATGAACCGGGTGAGTGAGTGAGGACACGTAGATGCGTAGAAAACTGATACTGGTTGTTGTGGTGGCGGTTCTGGTCCTTGTTGGGTGTTCGAAGCGTGAGGCCAGTACGAACAGGAATAATACGGAAACAAGAAATCAAATCGAGAAGATCAAACCGGCGCCGGGAACGGGCAACGTGCAGGGTAAGGTGCTTTATAACGGCGCGCCGGTTGAAAACAT
>DASZDV010000596.1:0-4210 GCA_035941575.1 Pyrinomonadaceae bacterium | reverse complement strand
CGGGCTGTGAAACCTGCTGCGGTTCGAGCGCTTCAGTGTGTGCATAGGCCAGCGAGTTGCCGAGCAACGCTGCTCCGGCCATACCTGCGGACAAACGTAGAAAATCTCTGCGATCGGTACACATTGATTTTGGGGCCTCGGTGTTGGTGTTTAGATCTTGGCCACAGATTAACACGGAAAATGCTAATCTGTGGCCATGCCGCGGGAAAGTCACGATCTTCATGGTTCAGCTCCAGATAAATCTGAAACTGTTTTGCTTTTGATCGACGTCATCAACGATTTCGATTTCCCGGAAGGTGATCAGCTCCTGCAACTCGCACAACCCGTCGGTAAAAACATTGCCGGGCTGACGAAACGTGTAAAGGCTGCGGGTATTCCCTGCATCTACGTGAACGACAACTTCGGCAAGTGGCAGTCAGACTTCAAAAAGATTGTCGAACACTGCACCGCGGACGACGCGAAAGGAAAAGATTTTGTCAAACAACTCGTGCCCGGTGACGATGATTACTTCGTGCTGAAACCAAAGCACTCGGGCTTCTATTCGACAACGCTCTCATTACTACTGACGCACCTTACTGCGAAGAACCTGTTACTCACCGGCATCGCCGGAAATAATTGCGTCCTGGTCACCGCGAACGACGCCTACATGCGAGACTTCAAACTGTTCGTTCCAGCCGACTGCGTCGTCTCAAACACTGAGGAAGAAAACCAACACGCGTTGACGCAGATGCAGAAAGTACTAAAGGCAGATATATCCAAATCCACCGACTTGGACCTACAGAAGATTGGCTAACGCACGAAAACTTTTCTGCGCTCTGCTTTGCGGCGTTCTCTGCACCGTCGCCGCAAACGCGCAAGACGCGTCGCACAAGCGGCCGTTGCGCTGGGGCGCCGACCCCAGCGGCGGCGCGCCTTACGTGTTCACCGATCCGGCCAATCCCGATCGGTACATTGGCTACGAAAAAGAGATGGTCGACGCGCTGGCGGCCGCCATGGGCCGAACGCCCGAGTTCGTGCCCAGCGATTGGGAAACGCTCGTGTCGGCGCTGCAACGCAACTCGTTTGACATCATCGTCAACGGCCTCGAGCCAACGGGCGATCGCGCGCGGCAGATACTGTTCAGCAATCCCTATTACATCTTTCAGCTTCAACTCACGGTGCGCCAGGACGACAACCGCATTTCGTCTCTCGCGGACTGCAAGAACCGCGTTGTCGGTACACTTGCAAACACCGCCGCGTCTCGTCTGTTGCAACAGGAAGGCATTCCTTTTCGCAGCTACGCGGATCCGGTTGGCGCCTATCGCGACCTGGAACTGAAACGTCTCGATGCGGTGCTGATGGACGTTCCGGCGGAAGCGTTCTACGCGCGTCCAAATTCGAAGTTGAAACCAGCGGGCGCTCCATTCACAAAAGGCTTGTACGTTATCGGCCTGCGGAAAGGCGACGATGCGTTGAAAGCGGAAGTGGATCAGGCGATCGAAAAAATCATTCGCGACGGAACGCTCGAGACGATTCTCAAAAAATGGGGACTATGGAACGACGCGCAAGTCGAGTTTCAAACGCCAATCCGGACGGGCAATCAACCATCAGCAAACGTCGAGTACACCACCACAAACGCGTCTTTCAACTGGAGTGAAGCTCTCTGGCGTTTGACACGAGCCGCAGGCGTCACGGTTTTCATCGCACTCGGCTCGATGGTGATCGCGGTTCTACTCGGTTTGCCGCTGGCAGTCGGACAGTGGAAAGGGCCGGCGTGGCTGCGCGGGTTGTGCACGATTTATGTCGAGTTCTTTCGCGGTACTCCGGTCCTGGTCCAACTCCTGTTTCTCTATTTCGGACTTCCGGTGATTGGAATCGCGATGCCCGGATGGTTAACGGCGCTCGTCGGACTCGGACTGAACTACGCCGCCTACGAATCGCAGGTTTATCGCGCGGCACTCGAGGCAATTCCCCACGGCCAGTGGGAAGCTGCTTACTCCTTAGGCATGAATCCGACGCTCGCTTTTCGTCGCATTATCCTCCCGCAAGCGTTCCGGATCGCATTACCGCCGATGACCAATGACTTCGTTTCGCTCTTCAAAGACACTTCTGTTGCGTTTGCGATCTCCGTTTGGGAACTAGCGACAGCTTATCGCGAACTCGCGAATGCGTCGGGACAGTTCTTACTGCTTGGTCTCGCGGTATCGGCGTTTTACCTGATGATGAGTCTGCCAATGGCCCACCTGGCACGCCTGCTCGAACGGCGGCTAAGTAATCGCGCGACAGAGAGAATGATAGAAGCAGAACCTGCGGAGGTCGGCGCATGATTCGAGTCTCCGGTTTGCGAAAACGTTTCGGCGCCAACGAGATTCTCAAGGGAATCAGTTTTGACGTGCCACCGCAGACTGTGCTCGGAATCATCGGCGCGTCAGGCAGCGGCAAATCGACGCTGCTGAGGTGTATGAATGGTCTGGAGACGATCAACGACGGGACGATCGAGTGTGACGGCGTTCGTTTGGAAGCGAAGATCTCGCATGCGGACTACCGGCGGCGAGTGAGAGATCTCCGGTTGAAAGTCGGCACTGTGTTCCAGCACTTTCATCTGTTCCCGCACTTGTCCGTGTTGGGAAACATCATTGAGGCGCCGGTTCACGTGTTACGCACACCAAAGAAAAACGCCGAAACGGAGGCGTTGCAACTACTCGAATCAGTCGGACTCGCGGGCGCTGCGAGGCGTTATCCCGGTTCACTGTCAGGCGGAGAACAACAGCGAGTCGCGATTGCCCGCGCACTGGCAATGCATCCAGCCTTGCTCTTACTGGATGAACCAACGAGCGCGCTCGATCCACGCCGCATCAACAGCCTGCGCGCGCTATTGCGCACATTCGTGGACCGCGGTCACACGATGATCATTATTTCTCACTCGATGGGATTTCTCGGCGGCGTTGCCGATAACATCGTGTTCATGGAAGGCGGGCTAGTCGTCGAACATGGACCTACGGATCAAGTGTTGAACTCACCCAAAGATCCACGAACTAAAGACTTTTTAGAGCAGGCCGATTGATTGTCCTGAAGCGCGCTCGAGGTATCGCTCAAACGGCTCGGGGTGGTCGACTTTGGTGATCTTCGTGCCGAGTAAATAGCCTCGAACCGAATAAGGGTCGGTGAGACGTTCGCAGCGAACCGGCGCCACTTCCAAACCAACTACTCCATCAGGCAAATGCAGCGAAAGTTTCAACCGGTTCGAGCCGCTACAAAAGCGTTCGTCGATAATTGTTGCGGGAAGGACCATCGCCAGGCCAATGGCGCTGAGGTCGCTGGTCTGGCCGAAGAAGATCAGGTTTGACTCACCGTCGTAAACGTCGTTGTCGAGCAGAGAAAGATTCGCGGCGAGTTCGACCTCGCATCTAACTCTGAGCCGGCGCATACTCCGCCGTTCTATTGATGAGGCGAGTTTGTCCAAGCTGGTCAGTCTCCCGATTTCCGAGCGCTCGAGATCAGTCCCAGTCTTCCTGGCGTCTTTTTTGATTGTTAAAGCTCGAAGCCGCAGCCCCCGCACTCCGGCCGGCCAGTAGTAGCACGAAACAATGAGTTTGTACATGGGAGAGTCGTTAATTCGCTCTTATTCAATTGTCGAGTTCGAATCAATTAAACGTGCAATACCGCCCCAATCCCACTTTCAGTAGCCTTGACGTGCATGGCGCGTTCGATACCGTCGAAAGCCTCGGCGAGGAGCTGTTCGCCGGCGAGATAGACCAGCCGGAAATAGCCGTCCGCAGGGTCGCAACCGAACCCTGAACCATGGACCACGAGCACGCCTGAGGCCTCGAGTAAATCGAGCGCAAACTGCTCGTCATTTCGTCCCGCGAGATAATCCGTCTTAACCATCAGGTAGAACGCGGCTTCCGGAACTACACAACTTAGCCCGTCAATAGCGTTGACACGTGAGGTGGCAAGATCGCGGCGCCTTCTGATCTCCTCGATAAAGTTTGCGATGTACTCTTTGCTGCCTTCGAGCGCCGGAGCAACTGCGTATTGGGCCGGCGTCGGCGAACACAAACGGCCCCCGGCCAAACGCATCACCGCGTCTGCAAGGCCACCCATCTTTTCCGCATGCGTGAAACGCAACCAGCCGATGCGCCAGCCCGACAGCATGTGAGTCTTCGACAGGCTCTCGAGAGTTACCACTGCGGCGCCGCTCTCTTTCGCGAGCACAGATGCAGCAGTCGGC
>DASZDV010000595.1:0-8820 GCA_035941575.1 Pyrinomonadaceae bacterium | reverse complement strand
CGGTTTCGAGCCTGAGTCGCTGAAGAAGTTCCAACGCAACATCTCGAAACCCTACGGCATGGTGCTCGTCACTGGTCCAACCGGAAGTGGTAAGACAAACACGCTCTACTCCGCGCTTCAGTCGCTGAACACGGTTGACACAAACATCATGACCGCGGAAGACCCGGTCGAGTTTAACCTCGTAGGAATTAACCAGGTGCAGATGAAAGAGCAGATCGGCTTGAACTTCGCCGCTGCGCTGCGATCTTTCCTGCGCCAGGACCCCAACATCATTCTGGTCGGCGAAGTCCGCGATTTCGAAACCGCGGAGATCGCCATCAAAGCCGCGCTCACTGGCCACCTCGTTCTATCCACCCTACACACCAACGATGCTCCCTCCACCATCTCCCGCCTTATGAACATGGGCATCGAACCCTTTCTTGTCGCCACCAGCGTAAACCTCATCCAGGCCCAACGACTGATTCGTCGTATCTGCAAGGACTGCAAGCAGGAACATGCGACCCCGCCCGAGGCACTGATCGAAGTCGGTTTCTCTACCGACGAAGCAAAGGCCATCAAAACCTACAAGGGCAAGGGTTGTTCGACCTGCAACAACACGGGTTACAAGGGGCGAATCGGTCTTTACGAAGTGATGGAAATCACCGACGAACTTCGTGAGTTGATTCTGATCGGTGCTTCCGCACTTGAATTGAGGAAAAAGGCGATCGACGACGGAATGATCTCGTTGCGCGAATCGGGTCTGTACAAGATTCGCGACGGCGTGACCACGTGTGAAGAAGTTGTTCGCGAGACGGTCGCCTAATTCGAGGAGAACCGAGCATGTTAAGAGTAATCGCCATTTCGCTAATCCTGGTGCTGTCAGTCGGCGTTATGTTGCCGTTTGAGAATTCAGCGCACGGCGTCAGGCAAAGTGTACAAGTCCACAAGCGTCGCTATCACCACCGGCATCGTTCGCGCGCCTGGTGGCGAAGATATCGCGCGCGTCTGCGTCAGAAACGTGAGGCGGCTTTGGCTTTCGCAGCTCACCGCAACGCATTGCTGACGTTGCCGGCAAACATTCCAATCGGCGATCTGTCAGCCGTTGGTGGTCCAGCCGTGCCGGTGCTGCCGGACACCTCGGCGCGTGTGACCACGATGCCTGCGCCGCCCGCCTTCGCTGTTGCTGCCGCTGCGAAACCACAACCTGTTTCCGTTCCTTCGAACGCACAGCCGGTCTTTGCTGCTGCTTCGAATCCGCAACCGGTTTTGGTTCCTTCGAACGAACAGCCTAACTACTCGGGTTCAAGTGGCCAAACTAGACCGCGAGTGGTCGGGAATCTGAACGCGGCTGTTAAAGCACCGGCGGCAAAAATGCCGGGCCAGATGAGTGTTTCAGTAGTTGCACTCAGCCGGCCCAATCCGGTGTTTCTTACGTCGCGTGAAGAGAAAGGCATGCTGGGTGGTTTGGCAGTTGCCGATCTCCGCCGAATCGTGATCGACAAGATGGTCGCTGCTGGTGGCTGGGTGACGAACGACTTCATTCGCGAAGTGAATGGTCACCGCGTGTTTGTTGTTACTGCTCGCACGCCGGGCGACACGCTCACGCCTGAAAAGGCATGGACCTTCTACTTCACCGAAGCCGGTGGCCGCATTTATGGACTAACCACGGACACCCCGCTTGAATTTTCGGATCGCATGTCGACTGAGGCGGAGCGTTATATCCAGACGTTGCGCGCCAGCGCCGTATCGGGCAGCAACAAATAAGACTTCCGGAGAGACGACATTAATGCGACTGAACGAAACCGTTCCGCAAATTTCCCTGTCCGAACTGCTGAGGAAGCTTTCAGAACTCGGCGGTTCGGACCTCCATATAACGACTGGCTCCCCGCCGCAGGTTCGTGTTGACGGTCATCTCCGTCCACTCGAGTCCTACCGTGTTCTCACGTCGGCTGACACGAAGCAGCTTGCCTATTCGGTTCTCACCGACGCGCAAAAGCATCGTTTCGAGGAAAATCTCGAACTGGATTTTTCGTTCGGCGTCAAAGGCTTGTCTCGTTTTCGCGCAAACTTATTCAACCAACGTGGGGCGGTCGGTGCAGTCTTCCGCGCCATTCCTTATGAGATCAGGGCCTTTGAAGAACTCGGCCTGCCGTCGGTCATCAAAGAACTGTGCGACAAGCCGCGCGGCTTGATTCTCGTCACGGGTCCAACCGGTTCGGGAAAATCAACCACTCTCGCGGCGATGATCGACAAGATCAATCGCAATCGTCACGAGCACATCCTGACCATCGAGGATCCGATCGAGTTTCTACACAACCACAAGGGCTGTTTGATTAACCAGCGTGAAGTAAACGCTGACACTCACGGCTTCGCGGCTGCTCTTCGTACCGCGTTGCGTCAGGATCCTGACGTTGTGCTGGTCGGCGAAATGCGTGACCTCGAAACGATCGAGTCGGCGTTGCGTATTGCTGAGACTGGTCACCTCACCTTAGCGACGTTGCACACCAACTCCGCCGCTTCCACCATCAACCGTATCATCGACGTCTTCCCTTCCGATCAGCAGGCACAGATTCGAGCGCAACTCTCTCTGGTGCTCGAAGGAATTCTCTGTCAGGCACTCTTGCCGCGTGCTGAGGGAACTGGCCGCGCAATGGCGCTCGAGATCCTCGTGCCCAACGGCGCCATTCGTAACCTGATTCGCGAAGACAAAGTCCACCAGATCTACTCGATGATGCAGACGGGCCAGGACAAGTACGGCATGCAGACATTCAATCAGGCACTCGCGACGCTCTATCACAAGCGTCAGATCTCGATCGAAACGGCGTTGCAGCGCTCGTCGAACGCGGATGAGTTGCGCGAGTTAATCGATCGCGGTTCGGGTCTAAACGCCTCCGCGCAGAAGTCGCATGCGAGTCCGTATGCGCAGGCACGACCAATTGGTGTCAGACCAAACGTAGGCAGATAAGCCACTGGAGCTGATAGTTATGCCAACTTACGTCTTCAAAGGCCGCAACCGATTGAACGAGATCGTCGTCGGTGAACGCGTCGCCGATAATCGCGAGGCGCTACGCCAGATCTTGCGCCGTGAGCAAGTTACTCTGACGTCCGTGAAGGAGAAGGGACGCGAAATCGGCATCCCGAAGATCGGCGGGCGCAGAAAAGTGAAGTCGAAAGATCTGTCGATTTTCACGCGGCAGTTTTCCGTGATGATCGATGCTGGTTTGCCGCTGGTCCAGTGTCTGGAGATTCTCGCGCAACAGCAGAACAACAAATACTTTCAACAGATCCTGATGCAAGTCAGACAGGACGTGGAAGAAGGATCGACGCTCGCAGCCGCAATGGCGCGTCATCCGCGTGTTTTCGATCAGCTCTACGCAAACATGGTCGAAGCGGGCGAGACGGGGGGTATTCTCGATCTGATTCTGCAACGACTATCGACCTTCATCGAAAAGATCGTGAAGTTAAAACGCGACATCATCTCGGCGATGATCTACCCCGCGGCAGTCATTCTGCTGGCTATCGTCGCGGTCGCGGTGATCATGATCGTGGTCATTCCTCAGTTCCAGCAGATCTTTATCGGTCTGCTTGGTCCAGGGGAGCAATTGCCGTTGCCGACCCGCATCGTTGTGGGCATCAGTGACTTCCTCGCAGGCTGGGGTGGAGGGGCGATATTGCTCGTGATAATCGCCGTCGTAGTCGCCATTCGCTTCTACTACAAGACTCCCAACGGCAGAAGAGTTATCGACCGAATTCTGTTGAAGATCCCGATCCTCGGCGAGATTTTCCGCAAGATTGCCGTTTCGAGGTTCTCGCGAACACTGTCAACGCTGCTTTCGTCAGGTGTTCCGATCTTGCAGTCGTTGGATATCACTGCGAAGACGTCGGGCAACGTGATTATTGAAGATGCGATCACGAAAGTTCGCGCCGGCGTTGAGCGTGGTGAAAACTTCGTCGACCCGCTGAAAGCGACAGAAGTGTTTCCACACATGGTCGCGCAGATGATCGGCATCGGCGAACAAACGGGCGCGTTGGACGCAATGCTCGGAAAGATTGCGGACTTCTACGAAGCTGAAGTTGACTCTGCAATCGCTAACCTGCTGACGTTGATTGAACCAATTTTGATCGGCTTCCTCGGTGTCACGATCGGTTCCATTGTCATTGCGATGTACCTGCCGCTCTTTACACTCATCGGCAAGCTCTCACAAGGGCACTGATCGCGCGCGGCAACGAAGCGCACTTGAAAAGGGCGGTCCTCAGGGGCCGCCTTTTTTGTTGTTGGATGCCGAGTTGCGGGCAACTTGCTATAATCCGCTACCCCCACTATCCCCTAATCGCACCCCCTCAAACTCGCAGTAGTGGTTCGCACGTATGTCTAAACCTATTCCCGACGACCAACTGGCATTTCGCGGCTCGGCGCGAGATCAACTTATGAAATTAACGAGCCCGGAACTGGCGCCGTATTGGCTTGCGGCCGTTATCGAATCGGCTGAGGACGCAATTGTCAGCAAGACACTGGACGGAATCATCACGAGTTGGAACGAAGGCGCGGAACGCATTTTCGGTTACACCGCGGAAGAAGCGATTGGTCAGCCGATCACCATCATCATTCCTCCGGAACATCTCGACGAGGAGCCGGAGATCCTCGCGCGGCTTCGCGCGGGTGTGCGTATTGAACACTTTGAAACCGTTCGCATGCGCAAGGACGGTACGCGTCTCGACATTTCTTTAACCGTATCGCCGATTAAAGGGCCTGACGGGCGAATCATCGGCGCGTCTAAAATCGCCCGCGACATCACCGAACAACTCCAGGCGCGGCGCGCACTCGACGAAGCCACGGAACGCATGAAGCTTGCTTTGGCAGCTTCGCGTCTGGGCGACTGGTCGTGGGATGCGAAAACGGACCTCGTTACGCTCTCAGAAACAACGGCACGTATCTTCGGCGTTCCCGCAGAACAACAATTCACGCGAACTGAGCTCCGCGATCTGCTCTCTGGCGACGACCGTGAAGGAGCCATGGCTACTGTGGAAGAGGCGCTCAGAACTCACACTGATTACGACATCGAATATCGATTAAAGCGTCCGGACAACACGGAACGATGGGTTTCGGCGAAAGGACGCGGAATCTACGACGCTGCCGGAAATGTGATTGGCATGCTTGGCTTTGTGCAGGACATGTCCGACCGGAAAGCTGCTGAAGAAACGTTGCGCGAGCAGGCCGAGGCTCTGCGTACTCTGAATGAAGTCGGCAAACTGATCTCCGCCGAACTGGACCTGCATAACACGGTGCAAGCCGTCACCAATGCTGCAACCGAATTGACGGGCGCGCGTTTCGGTGCGTTCTTCTACAACGTCGAGAACCAGGATGGCGCGTCGTACATGCTCTACACCCTCGCGGGCGTGCCGCGCGAGGCGTTTGATCACTTTCCGATGCCGCGCGCGACGGATCTGTTTGGTCCAACTTTTCGCGGTGAGGGTGTCGTACGCAGCGGCGAAGTAACAAAAGACCCGCGCTACGGCAAAAGCTCTCCCTACTACGGAATGCCCAAAGGCCACTTGCCGGTTACAAGTTATCTGGCGGTGCCAGTCGTTTCACGATCGGGAGACGTGCTTGGCGGACTGTTCTTCGGTCATCCGGACAAGGATGTTTTCACCGAACGTGACGAGATGGTCGTCGCCGGTTTGGCTTCGCAGGCGGCCGTGGCGATGGACAACGCTCGACTCTACGAAACAGCGAAAAAAGCGCGCACTGAAGCGGAGCGTGCTGCGGCAGAGAATGAACGGCTCTATCGACAAGCAGAAGAATCGAGCCGTTTGAAGGAAGAGTTTCTCGCGACCATCTCACATGAGCTTCGCACACCCTTAAGCGCGATTCTCGGCTGGACGCGAATGTTGCGAATGGGCCAACTCTCGGAGGAGAATGCCGCTAAAGCACTCGACACGATTGAACGCAATGCGAGAGCGCAAGCCCAACTCGTCGACGATTTACTCGACGTGTCGCGCATCATCACGGGTAAGTTGCGTATGGACGTGCAACCAGCCGATCCAGACACGTTTATTGATGCCGCCGTTGAAGCGGTGCGTCCCGCAGCCGAAGCAAAAGGCGTCAAGGTGCAGAAGATAATCGATACCGGCTTGATTTCCATTCCGGGAGATCCGGTCCGGCTGCAACAAGTCGTTTGGAACCTGCTCTCAAACGCAATTAAGTTCACGCCACGCGGAGGTCGCGTGCAAATTCGTTCCGAACGCGTGAATTCGCATTTGGAGATCGTGGTCAGTGATACCGGTCAGGGCATTTCATCCGATTTTCTTCCGCACGTGTTCGATCGTTTCAGGCAGGCCGACCAGAAGACCAGCCGGCAACACGGCGGCATGGGCCTCGGCCTTGCAATCGTGCGTCACCTCGTTGAGTTACACGGAGGCACCGTGAAGGCGAGCAGCGACGGCGAAGGGCAAGGCGCTACCTTCACGGTTACGTTACCGATCACACCGGTCTATCATGTCGATCCATCAGCCGGGCGCGTGCACCCCGGCGCGAGAGATCTGTTGCCTGCCGTCGATGATTGCCAGGATCGATTGGATGGTTTGCGTATTCTGGTAGTCGATGACGAGGGCGACACGCGCGATTTGTTGAAGCAGGGACTCGAGTACTGCGGCGCTGAGGTTAGCGTCGTAGGAAGTGCTGCCGAAGCGCTTGACGCCGTGGCGGCCACTGTTCCTGACATACTCATTAGTGATATCGGAATGCCGGACGTCGACGGTTACGATTTGATTCGCCAGGTGCGCGGGCTGCCAGCACAACGCGGCGGCAAGATACCCGCAATCGCTCTCACAGCGTACACACGCACCGAAGATCGTCTTCAATCCTTGCGAGCTGGTTACGACATGCACGTGCCTAAGCCGGTGGAACTCGCCGAGTTGGTCGCCGTCGCCGCCACCGTCGTGCGCCGGAAGAATTGATCCTCACCTTTACCCACAGCTAAAACTCGCCGCATACTTTGACACTCTAGGTATCGTCGCGTATGATGCCTACCGTTTCTAGGTATCGTGTTGCAGCTAAGGAGATCGATAGTGGCAAAAGACAAGGCCGATCTGTTGCAGGGGACACTCGACATGGTCATCCTCAAGGCGCTCTCACTCGGCGAATTACACGGCTACGGAATTATTCAGCGCATCCGCCAACTTTCGGACGAAATGTTGAATGTGGAGCAGGGCTCGCTGTATCCGGCGCTTTATCGCATCGAGCAAAAGGGCTGGGTGTCGGCACGTTGGGACGTGCACGACACAGGGCGCGAAGCGAAGTTCTACAAACTCACGCGCGCCGGACGCAAACAGCTCGAGAGTGAGGAAGCGAGTTGGGATCGGTTGGTGCTCGCAATCGCCAAGGTTCGACAGGCTACCTAAAACCGTCACCGCGAAATTTGCACAAGGGATTTAGCTGTATGAAGTGGTTCAACGTTCTTCGCGATCGCCTCCGCGCGTTACTCCGTCGCGACACTGTAATCAATGACATCGACCGCGAGATGCGCTCGCATCTCGACATGCAAACAGAGGCAAACATCAAGGCGGGAATGTCGCCTGCTCGCGCGCGCCAGGAGGCGTTGCGCAGTTTTGGCAATCTCAACAAAGCAGTCGATCAAGCGTACGACGTGAAAGGCGGCGGTGTGTTTGAAACCGTGATGCAAGACGTTCGCTACGGCGCGCGCATGCTCACCAAACATAAAGCTTTCACCACCGTGGCCGTCACCACACTGGCACTGGGCATCGGCGCCAACACCGCCATCTTCTCAGTAGTCAACGAACTGCTGCTGCGGCCGCTTCCCTACCGAGACGCAGAACGCGTTGTGATGTTGTGGGAAGTAACACCGGAAGGACGGCATCAGAACACCACGTCGCGCGCGAACTACCGCAGTTGGCGCGATCAAAGCTCCAGCTTTGAGCGGATGGCAGCGTTTTCGGATCAGCGTTTGAACCTGACGGGCAATGGCGAACCGGAGGAATTGTCAGTCCAGTTTGCGACCCCGGAACTGTTCAAAGTGCTGGGCGTCGATGCGATGCTGGGGCGCACGTTCTTACCCGAAGATGATGGGCCGGACAAACCTCCCGTGGCAGTGCTGAGCTATCCGTTGTGGCAACGACGCTTTGGCGGAGAGTCGAACGTTGTTGGTCAGCCGATTACGCTCAACGGTGTGAAGTTCACGATCGTAGGTGTGATGCCGCCGAGTTTTCAGTTTCACATCAAGCATCGTTCCGGTACCGGACGTCCGGCAGAACTTTGGACCATATTGCCGATGCCGATCGGCGCCGGCGCAAATGAACGCGGGCGATTTTTGTCGGTCGTCGCGCGTTTGAAAGACGGCGTTGCGTTCGAACAGGCTGGAGCGGAGTTGCGCACGATTGAAGCACGTTTGTCAGACGAAGTTCCGGAGTTCAATAAGAATTACTCGGCGGAAGTTCTGCCGTTACGCGACCAGTTTTTTGGAAATGTACGGCGGCCGCTTTGGTTGATGCTCGGCGCGGTTGGTTTTGTCTTGCTCATCGCGTGCGCCAACGTTGCAAATCTTCTGCTTTCGCTGGCGACCTCGCGTGAGAAAGAGATCGCACTGCGAGCGGCACTCGGCGCGCGCCGTGTGCGTATCGTCCGGCAGTTGTTGACTGAGAGTTTGCTGCTGGCGGTGCTTGGCAGTGTCCTTGGTCTTGCATTCGCGTGGTTTGGTATCAAAGCGCTCATTGCGATCAGTCCACGCGATCTGATCAGTTTGCAAAGCGTTGGTCTGAATGTGACTGTGCTTTTGTGGACGCTCGGCGTTTCGTTGTTAACCGGCCTGATCTTCGGATTGGCGC
>DASZDV010000594.1:0-1689 GCA_035941575.1 Pyrinomonadaceae bacterium | reverse complement strand
GATGCAGTTCGCGCAACTTACGACGCCGAAAAACCGAATGTCGAACTACAGTTGGTAGCCGACGATGAACCAGATGAAGTGATGACAACGTTTGGACCGCGCAAACGTTTAGACAATCAGCGCGGCGATGCCGACGCCGCGTTCGTCAATGCTCCAGTCAAGCTTGATCAGACTTATGTCACGCCATTTGAAACGCACAACCCGCTCGAGCCGCATTCAACCACCGCGGGATGGGAGGGTCAAACCCTTATGCTGTACGAATCATCGCAAGGAGTGGTCAACCTGCGGAGTGTCCTCGCGCAGATGTTTGGCCTGCCGATCGAGCAGGTCCGCGTGATCACAAAATTCGTGGGCTCGGGTTTTGGAAGCAAGCTGTGGCCATGGACGTTGTGTCCACTTGCCGCCGCCGCTGCTCGACAGGTTGGCAAACCAGTGCGGCTGGTGCTGCCTCGCAAGATGATGTTTCACGCCGTCGGTCATCGCCCACTGACACAGCAACGGGTTCGCCTGGGCGCAACCCGCGAGGGCAAGCTGTTGTCGCTGCATCATGATTACATCTACACACGGTCGATGCTTGATGCGCATCATGAGGATTGTGGCGAGGCACCGCCGTTCCAATACAGTGTGCCGACTCTGCGCGTGACCTTTGGGCGCGCCAAACGAAACGTCGGTGGAGGAGCCGATATGCGAGGTCCCGGTCGAGTCCCGGGGCTTTACGCGACAGAATCGGCGATGAATGAGTTGGCGCGTCAGCTCAACGTGGACCCGGTTCAACTCCGCATTATGAATGAGCCAAAGATCGATGAGGGCGCGAAACTCCCATTCTCTTCGCGGCACTTGCTCGAATGCTTCCAGCTCGGTTCAGAAAAGTTTGGCTGGTCCAAACGCAATCCCGCGGTTGGATCGATGAAACGTGATGGCCTCACGCTGGGATGGGGGATGGCCGGGTGCTCGTGGGTCGCGGCTCGCTTCAGCGCGGCAGCCAACGTGCAACTGCGCGACGATGGCACCTGTCGAGTGGCCAGCGCCACGCAGGACATCGGCACGGGCACCTACACGATCCTCGCGCAACTCGCATCGGAGAGAACAGGCGTTCCACTGAATAAAGTGGAAGTCGAACTCGGCGATACTTCGCTTCCGGAAGGTCCGCTCTCGGGTGGATCGATTGCCACGGGGTCAGTCGTGATCGCTGTGTTTGCCGCGGCTGACGAGGCGATCGGTTCGCTCAAGATGATTGCTGTTTCGACTCCGGGCTCTCCGTTCCTGAATCACAAACCCGACGAGCTGGAATTCAAAGACGGCAAGGTCTTCCTCAAAAATGACAACGCCACAAACGGTGTCCCATTCGCTGATCTGCTGCGACGCGCGAACCTTCGCATGGCTTCCGGCAACGGCCAGTCTGCGGCGACTTTCGGTGATCCCAAGCCGAAGTTCTCGACTCAATCGTTTGGTTGCCACTTCGCCGAGGTCACCTGGCAACCGGAGATCGCACGTTTGCACGTCAGTCGAGTAGTCACCGTAATCGACGCCGGCAAGATCATCAACACCTTGGCGGGCCGCAATCAGATCCAAGGTGCGGTAGTAATGGGCGTCGGCATGGCGCTGTTGGAGCGCACAGAATACGATCCCCAGAACGGCGCACCCATCAATAGCAGTCTGGCGGATTACCTCGTAGCGGTGAACGCCGAC
>DASZDV010000593.1:0-2096 GCA_035941575.1 Pyrinomonadaceae bacterium | reverse complement strand
GCGATCGTTTGTCTCATCATTGTGGTCGTTTATCGCGCGGCGGCATCGGCAAGTTTCTTTCAAATCAAAACAGTTGAGACAAAGGGCGCGTCGCGAGCTTCTGTAGAGGATATTCACGCCGCCGTCCGACGCGATGTTGGTCCAACTGGTGTCTGGCGCGCGAATCTCCAGGAGATCAGCCAGCACCTCGAACGCCTGCCGTGGGTACGCACCGCTATCGTCACGCGAGTGTTGCCCGATGGGATTCGCGTCCGCATCACCGAGCGTCAACCGCGAGCAGTAGTCCGCACGTCCTCAGGGCGTTTTACGTGGGTTGACGACGACGCGGTTTACCTCGGCGAGATGTCGCCCACAGATCAGATGCCGGCGTTTTTCCTTCGCGGCTGGAACGAAGACGAAGGCGGACAAACGGAGAATCGCCAACGCGTCGCGAAGTTTCTCGAATTGCAAAAAGACTGGGATGCACAGGGTTTGTCCGAGCGCGTGAGCGAAGTCAATGTACAGGATCTGCGCGACGTTCGAGTCCAACTCGGCGGCGACGACTCGCAGATCGAAGTTCGTTTGGGATCTCAGGAGCAGGGCGCGCGTTTGAAGAAAGCACTAACAGTGCTCGACGCACAACGCCAAACAGCACGTGGACCACTCATCAGTTACATCGATCTCTCACAAGGGAAGAGGGCAATCGTCGGTTTAGTGAGCGGCAACCGCACAGTTGCCGAAGGCACGGACAGGTAAGGAGCAACTCCCCGATGGCCAAGCGCACGCAACACACAATCGGTCTCGACATCGGGACCAGTAAAGTTACGTGTATTGCAGGCGAGCCTGGCGAAGGTGGGTTGCTCGAAATCGTTGGTATCGGCGAAGCAGATGCTCGGGGGTTGCGCAAAGGAGTGATCGTCAATCCCGACGCTGCCGTCGATGCGATCAAGAAAGCGGTCGAAGAAGCTGAACGAATGAGTGGTCTCGAAGCTGAGGAAGTGACTATCAATCTCGCCGGTTCGCACATTCTCGGTTTCAACGGCCAGGCCATCGTCGCTGTTTCGGGACGTGACCGGGAGATCGTCGCAGAGGATGTGCGTCGCGCGATTGATTCAGCGTGTGCGATTCAACTTCCCGCGGGCCGAGAGATTGTCGATCGACTGCCGCAGGAGTTCATCGTCGACGATCAGGACGGAATCAACGATCCCGTTGGAATGATCGGCGCACGCCTCGCGGTGAAGGTCCATATCGTTACGAGCCCCGTGACGGCGCGACAGAATGCAATCAACGCCGTCAACCGCGCCGGATTGGTTGTTGCGGATATGGTTCTGGAGCAACTCGCAGCGGCGGAAGCGTCGCTAACTGAAGACGACAAAGAGTTTGGAGCCGCGCTCGTGGATGTCGGCGCGGAGACTACGGGCCTGATTATTTACCAGCGTGGCGCCGTTCAGCACACAGCAGTTTTCCCACTCGGCGGTTCGCACTTCACGAACGACATCGCGTTTGGTCTGCGCACTCCGATTCCGGAAGCCGAGAAGATCAAGCGAACGGTTGGTTGCGCATGCAGCAGTTCGTTGAGCGAGATGGAACGTGGCGAACTTGTCGATGTTCCTTCTGTTGGCGGCCGTCCGCCGCGCCAGCTCTCGCGACAGATTCTTTGCGACATCCTTCAACCGCGCGCTGAAGAGGTGTTGAT
This sequence comes from Pyrinomonadaceae bacterium, assembly GCA_035941575.1. Lineage (GTDB taxonomy): Bacteria > Acidobacteriota > Blastocatellia > Pyrinomonadales > Pyrinomonadaceae > PSRF01. The sequence continues at coordinate 421 of DASZDV010000593.1, read as the reverse complement.
GCACGTCGCTGATGAGATTAAAGACGCAGGTTGGGAACGACAACTCTCGAGCGGCGTCGTACTCACAGGTGGTGGTGCGCTGCTGAACGGCATGACTGAGATCGCCGAACAGGTCTTCGATGCGCCGGTAAGGGTGGGATATCCCGAACGCGATCGCTTTGGTGGTTTGATCGAAGACATTCAGAGTCCAGCGTGGGCTGCAGCTGCTGGTCTTGCGTTACTCGCTCATCGCACTCAGGCAGCAGAGATTCGCACGGGCGTCGGCAGGCGTGGATCTACAGGCAAGCTGACGCACTTTGTATCACGCTTCAAAAATCGTTTTTCTAGTATTTTCTGACAAGTTGTTGTATGCTTGCGCCCCGGTTGCACAAGATATTGTCCGCAAGATATCGATGCCGATGGCTCAAGAAACCCAACATAG
>DASZDV010000592.1:0-17629 GCA_035941575.1 Pyrinomonadaceae bacterium | reverse complement strand
CGTGGCACGTCAAAGTCTCTCTGCAAACGGCGGGGAGCGTGTCGCGAAGTTTTTGTTCGATCCTCTGCTGCGCCAGGTAGATACTTTCGGCTTCCACTTACACACGCTGGACCTTAGAGAGCATGCGAGCGTTCACAAACGTGCATTGCTTGAGTTTTCTAACGTGATCGCAGCAAACGAGGGTGCTCTGCCGGCGGCACCGTCGAAAGAAACTGTAAATTTGCTTGATTCACTGAGGATGGTCAGTGACTTAAAGCGCGACTATCCACCCGAAGCAATTCGCAGTTACGTCATTAGCGGAACACAGTCGGCCTCGGATGTCACGGCGCTGCTGTCGCTCGCCGAGTTGAGCGGTGTACACGTGGCGTCCACAAACGGATCTGATCCGGGCATGATGCCTGTGCCGCTCTTTGAATCGATTGAGGATTTGCGTAACTGCACGGCGGTCTGCAGGAGCTTGTGGACCAGCTCCGACTACGCTCGTTTGCTGGACTCGTGGGATCGACAGCAGGAGGTGATGCTTGGGTACTCTGATTCAAACAAGGATGGCGGGATGCTCACCAGCACTTGGGAGATATTCAAGGCCCATCGCGCGCTACATCGAGTAGCTGCGGAATGCAACGTAAAGCTCACGTTGTTTCACGGACGTGGTGGAACGGTTGGACGCGGTGGTGGACCAACCCATCACGCGATAATTGCCCAACCGCGGGACGCGTTTACGGGTCAGATAAAGATCACGGAACAAGGCGAAGTGATGAATTGGAAGTACTCGGATCGGGTACTCGCGGAAAGAAACCTGGAGTTGATGATTGCAGCGTCGCTGGAAACGTTGTCTCGTCCGGGTAACGTCGAAGATTTAGACGATGAGAGCGAAGTGGCGCTGGAGAAAATGTCTGAGGACGCTTTTGAGTTCTATCGAGAAAAGATTGCCGAGAACGAAGCAATACTGACCTACTTCGAGGAGGCGACTCCAGTCAGGGAATTGGAGCATATGAGAATCGGTTCGAGGCCCACGCGTCGAGGTGCCCAACATGGTCTCGGTGATCTTCGCGCAATTCCTTGGGTGTTTGGTTGGATGCAGAGTCGTCATGTTGTGCCGGCATGGTTTGGCGTTGGCTTTGCTTTGGAATGCTTCTCCGAAAAAAGTTCAAATAATGCGGAGTTGCTCGGAAAACTGATGAGGCAGTTTCCGCTATTCACGGAACTGATCGCGAACGTTGAGATGGGATTGGCAAAAGCTGACCTATCGATCGCGCGTTTGTATGCAGGGCTGGTTTCTGATGCGGTTCTGAGGGAACGAGTGTTTGGCATGCTCTTCGAGGAATTTGAACGGACCAAAGCGGTGGTGCTGCGTTTGACTGGACAGACAACATTACTTGAGAAGAACCCGGTGTTAGCCCGTTCGATTCGATTGCGGAATCCGTACGTCGATCCGTTGAGCTTGATTCAGGTTGAGTTGCTGCAGCGGAAACGTCGAGGTGAGGATAACGACAATCTGAATTACGCCCTTGCGGCAACTATCAACGGGATTGCGGCTGGGCTGAGGAATACTGGGTGAGCACGTTCTTCGCGGGGTCGATCAGCAGTGACGTTCCGACCATTTGTCGGCGCGCTCAAACAATATCCCAAAGCTCGGTGTATTACATAGGGCTACAATTCACCGGGAGATTGCTTACACATGACAGAAAGCAAGCTGGGAATAGGATTCATCGGCAGCGGATTTGTGACGCAGTTTCATCTTCAAGCCTGGCGCGGAGTTCGCGATGCGGATGTGCTTGGAGTGTACAGTCCAAACACAGAGCACGCCGAGGCAACTGCCGCAAGGGCTCGAGAGCTTCGTGTCGGCAAAGCGCGACCATTCAAATCGATTGAGGAGATGATTGCTGCTCCCGAGATCGATTGCGTGTGGTTGTGCGGTCCAAATCATTTACGCGTGCAGAACATGCAAGCAATCTGCGATGCGATTCAACTTGGAAGAGGGAAACTGATCGGAATTGCTTGTGAGAAGCCGTTGGCCCGTAATGTACGCGAGGCGCGATGCATGGTTCACCTCGTTGAACAGTCGGCATTGCTACACGGCTACCTTGAAGACCAGATATTCGCACCCGTTGTGACACGTGGTAGAGAGATCATGTGGAGCCGAGCTGCCGCTTTAACTGGTCGCCCGTATCTTGCACGTGCTGCCGAAGAACATAGTGGTCCACATTCACCCTGGTTTTGGCAGGGCGAACTACAGGGCGGTGGTGTGCTCAACGACATGATGTGTCACAGCATCGAAGTCGGCCGTTTTATGCTGACCAAACCTGGCGCACCACGCTCAAGTATTCGGCCACTGAAGGTGTCGGCGCAGATTGCGAGTCTGAAATGGTCGCGACCCGAATATGCGGAGATTCTGAAGAAGAACATGGGCACGGACATCGATTACAAGACGAAGCCCTCGGAAGATTTTGCACGGGCCACAATTAACTATGTAGACGAAGATAACAAGCCGCTCATGGTCGAAGTGACAACCTCCTGGAGCTACGTCGGTCCTGGCCTGCGTTTGACTCTGGAAGTACTTGGTCCGGAATACTCACTCAGCATGAACTCGCTCGATAGTGGATTGAAGTTATTTTTGAGCCGTGAGGTGAAAGGCGTGGCGGGTGAAGACCTGGTTGAAAAACAGAATGCCGAACAGGGGTTAATGCCAGTATTGGGGAACGAAGCCGCGGAGTACGGTTACGAAGCACAGGATCGCTATTTTGTTCAATGCTTTCTCGATGGGAGGCAACCGGAAGAAAATTTTTACGACGGTCTCGAGATAACAGAACTGCTGATGACTGCTTACATGAGCGCTGAGCAGGAGCGCACGATCAAGTTTAGGCCTGACGGACTTGATACATATGTGCCGTTAGTTGCACAAGGATTGTGGAATGGCAGGTGAAGTCAAGTTCAGGCACGGTATCTAACCGACTCCCACGCCTACGTAGCTGAAACAAAGGTCTCGGTTACCATCGCTTACGGTTCTTTGATGTTGTATGCGGTTATTTTTGGCCACGTATTGGCCACTTGGCGAATTGGACCAAGTTGGTGATGTGTCGGTAAGTTATTAGAACGATGTGAGTTATTGGTGGAGCAGAGGGGGGTCGAACCCCTGACCTCCGCATTGCGAACGCGGCGCTCTGCCAAACTGAGCTACTGCCCCACGCGGGTTGTCATATTAGGAAGCGCAGCGATCACGTGTCAAGCTGCGTTCGTTTGTTCGCAATGCCTCGGCACACACGTGAGCACTACCCTTACGAGATAGTCGATTTAAGAACTCAGCTCGCAGAGTTCGTAGAAAGAGAGCGAACTGCTTGATCGAGTGCTTCTTGAAGCCTTTCAGGATTGCGACCGCCACCTTGCGCCAGATCTGGTTTGCCGCCGCCGCGGCCGTCCAGCAGCGCGCATGCTTCGCGCATTAACGCGTTCATGTCGCCGGGTGCGTCCGCGGAGCGCGCGAAGATGAGCCGCGCTGCGTCTTTGTCGCGCGAGCCGAGTAACGCGATGGTTCGAGTGTGAGCGATCAAAGAGTGCGCCACCTTCTTTAAGAACTCTGCGTCACGAGCTTCAAACCCGTGAGTTACAACGCGTATCTCCTCACTGGGAGCAGTTGGAGCAGACGTCTCGCGCGTGGCCCTTATGCGGTCGGCTAAACGGAACGCCGATGCCAACAACCGTTGCGCTTCTACCTCCGCCTCCAGTTCTTCCAAAGCGCGCACACGCCGGTGCAGCTCTTTGTTCTCTTCAACCAGATGCGCGGCATGTTCCCGGGCGTCGTCGCGTCCCGTGCTGAATAACGCCGCCACTTCGCGCGCGCTTCTGTTTGCCTTGCGATAATCTGCAAGCGCGCGCACACCTGCGACAAACTCAATGCGCGTCAATCCTTTCGCGCGTTCCCACGAGCGCACGGCGATCATCCCGACTTCGCCCGTGCGATACGCGTGCGTGCCACCACACGGCGTCAAATCGAACCCATCAATCTCAATCAAACGCAACTCGCCCTCGCGCGACGGTTCCTTTCGCAACGGCATCGTCGCAGCCTCTTCCGAACTCACGTGGTGAACCGTGATCACGCGATCTTCCCAAATCACGTTATTCGCCAACTCGACTGCGCGCTCGATGATCTCCGTTGCAGGGTTCGCGAGTTCAATGTCGATCTCGCACGTTGCTTCCGACACGCGAAAGCTTTTTGTCGGCGCGTTGAAGAGCTTCACAAACGCCTGCGACAGAATGTGCTGACCGGTATGCTGTTGCATGTGGTCCAAACGCCGCAACCAATCGACACGACCAGCGACGATCGAATCCCGCGCGGGAGTCGATCCCTGGACCACGTGAAGCACACCACGTTCGCCGTCATCAATACACTCCACCACGCGCGAGCCATTGAGCGTGCCTGTGTCACTCGGTTGCCCGCCGCCAGTTGGATAGAAAGCGGTACGATCGAGGATGACAGCCGTCCAGCCACTGACGCGTTCAGTGACGTCGACTACTCGAGCTTCAAACTCGATGAGGTGCGAGTCGGAGTAATAAAGACGTTCGGTTACAGGCATCGGAAATAGTTAGCCACAGATTACGCAGATTAACATAGAATCCGCGCATGAAAAGTAGTCTGCGCACATTGGTTCTTAGACTAGCGGTCGTTGTCGCGTTCGGCAGCGTTGCTGCGGCCCAAGAACCTCCGCTGAAATCAATCACCTATCGCCTATCGATGACGCGCCCGACGTCACACTTATTTGAAGTGTCGATCGAAGCGGAACTGCCGACCGAACTTCGAAACAAACCGCTTCAGTTTCAGATGCCGAAGTGGTCCCCAGGACGTTATGCCGTCTTCGATTTTGCGAAAAACGTTCAGGAGTTTCGCGTCTTCGACGCTGTCTGCACACCGGCCACAACCTGCTCCGGTAGACCAACACTTGCGATCACGCGCGTCGACGATCAAACGTGGAGCGTTGCTCCATCCGGAAGCGCGGCGCTAACGATCTCGTACAAAGTCTTCGCCAACGATCTTTCGGGAACCTTTTCGCAACTCGACGAACGGCACGCGAACTACAACGGTGGCTCGATCTTCATGTACATCGTGGGCCATAAGCCCGATCCCGTGAAGCTCTCGATCCAACCGCCGGCTGGTTGGAAGATCGTGAACGGCCGCATGGACCACTCAGGCCAAACCGAATGGCAGTTTCCCAACTGGGACATCATGATCGACACGCCGACGGAGATCGCTCCTGATTGGACGCAGGAGAGTTTCGAAGTTGATGGAAAGAAGTATCACGTTGTGGTCCATTCGTTCGGACCGGAAGGCGGCAAGCGTGCGGCGCTCGTGCGCGACATCGAGAAGATCGTGCGTGCGGAAGTAGCGATGTGGGGACCACCGGAGTTCAGCGAATACACTTTCCTGATGCACTTCGCTGCTGACGATCGTTCGGGCGACGGCATGGAACACCTTACCTCCACACAGATCATCGAGCCCGGAGCGCTTGGCGAAGCCGGCGTTTACAATGACACCCTGGGCACCGTGGCACATGAATTCTTTCACGTGTGGAACGTAAAGCGATTGCGTCCATTTGAACTTGGACCATGGGATTTCACGCGGCCGGCGAACACGCGCGGGTTGTGGGTTGCGGAAGGATTCACGAACTATTACGGGCACTTGATGTTGCGTCGCGCCGGAATCTGGGATGACAAGAAATTCCTGAGTCGCGAGGCGCAGACCATTCGAGGCATTGAGGGCGCGCAGGGCAGTCGGTTGATGAGCGCTGAAGAGTCGTCGCTGTCAGCGCCGTTCCTCGACGATGCGCCGCACGCGCAACTCACGAATCTCGAGAACACGTCGATCAGCTATTACCCGAAAGGCGAACTCATCGGCATGGTCATGGATCTTCTTCTTCGTGGGCACACGAACGGAAAATCATCGCTGGACGACGTGATGCGGCGTATGTACGACGAGTTTTATTTGAAGAGTCCGAACGATAGTTATTACTTGCGTGGACGTGGTTATCACACGGAGGATCTCGAACGCATCGTGTCAGAAATGGTAAGTGCTGAGTTTCGCGAGTTTTTCAAACGGTATGTTCGCAGTGTTGAGGTGTTGCCGTATGACGAAGCGTTTGGGTATGTCGGCTTGCGGCTGGTAAAGACGCAGGCGAAGGAGCCGTTTACTGCGGGACTCGCGATTCAGTTTGAAGGCGAAACGGCGATCATTGAAAACGTTCGTAACGATTCGCCGGCGGAGAATGCGGGACTACAGGAGCATGATGAGATCGTTTCGCTGGCAGGGAAGAAGGTGACGCGTGATTCGTGGCTGAAGACGTTGGCGCGATACAAGAAGGGGGATGCTGTTCCTATTGTTGTGAAGCGCGATCGGCGGACGCTTAAGCGGGAGTTGATCTTGGGAGAGCCGGAAAGGTTTGAGTATCGAATAGAAGACAGTCCGGGAGTTACAGACCAGCAGCGAAGGTTGCGCGCGGCGTGGCTGAGCGGAAGGTGAGCCACGGATTACACGGATCTCACGGAACAATGACTTCGAGCGACTCGGGCGCGATCTCGAAGCGCATCGGTAACTCACCAAGTAACTCTCCATCGATCTGAACCGGCGCGTCGCCGGTCGCCATCACGCTCGCGGCTTTCACGAACTTCACTCCGGGCTTGTTCCTTGGCATGCCGGTCCGAACCGCATACGAAAGCAAACGCAAATAATGAAGACGACTCAGCGTGTCGATGATGCAGATCTCAAACTCCGGCTCATCGAGCCGCGCACCCGGCGTGATCAGAAGATCGCCGCCGTAACGCGCAGCTTTACCAATAGCCGCAAACGTCCCCGTGTACTTCTGTCCTTCGATCTCGAGCGTGAAAGGCGCGGGTTTCCAGTCGGCCAAATGACTCAGACCCGAAATCCAAAACGCTCCCTTGCCAATTCGCTTCTTTAATCGTGGGTGAACACGGCGCACGACTGACGCGTCGAGACCAATGCCAGCCATCAACACGAATAGGCGTTTCGCACCCGTTGGTTCATCAATCGCCACGCCGAGATGAATGCGCCGCGTGTTTCCGCGCGCAGCCACGACAGTCGCTTCTTCGTCATTGAGCGGTAGCTTGAGTTCGCGTGCGAGAACGTTTGCAGTGCCGCGCGGGATGATCGCGAGCCGTGCTTTGCTGCCCGCCAGTCCCTGAATCGCTTCGTTGATTGTTCCGTCACCGCCGGCAACGATCACGTCGGTACTGCCGTTGAGTGCAGCGCGTTCTGCGATTTCGCTGGCGTGGCCGGGAGCGCTGGTGAGTTTTAGATCGACTTCAACGCCTAACGATCGCAGTTGGGAGGCGACGTCCTGGATCGGGCGCAATCGACGAGCGCCATAGCGACCCGTCTTCGGGTTGGAAATAAGAATTGCTCGACGGGCCACGGATTTACACAGATAACACGGAACGTGAAGCGATTACTCCAACCGGTAGTTTGGAGCTTCCTTGGTGATGATCACGTCGTGAACGTGGGACTCCTTCAAGCCGGCCGAGGTTATGCGCAGGAAACGAGTCTTCTCCTGAAATTCGTTGATAGTGCGGCAACCGGTATACCCCATTCCTGAACGAAGACCACCGACAAGTTGCGTGACCATATCTGCAAGCGTTCCTTTATATGGAACGCGTCCCTCGATACCTTCGGGTACGAGTTTCGATTCACTCACGCCCATGTCCTGCGCGTAACGATCGCGCGAGCCTTCGCGCATCGCGCCAATCGATCCCATGCCGCGATACGTTTTAAAGGAGCGTCCCTGGAACAGGATCACTTCACCCGGCGCTTCTTCAGTACCGGCAAACAACGATCCGATCATCACGACATCAGCACCCGCGGCAATCGCCTTTGCGACGTCTCCGGAAAACTTCACGCCGCCGTCGGAAATCACCGGCACTTTTCCACGCGCTGCTGTCACGCAACTCGCAATGGCGGTGATTTGCGGCACACCTGCGCCGGTTACAACGCGCGTCGTGCAGATCGAACCTGGTCCAATTCCGACTTTGATCGCATCGACCCCGGCATCGATCAGTTCCTGCGCGCCGGCCGTCGTACCTACGTTGCCCGCGATTACATCTGTTTCAGTATGACGGCGTTTGATGTCTTTAACCGCTTCAATCACTCGCGACGAATGACCGTGAGCTGTATCAATCACGAGACAATCGACTCGTGCGCGAACGAGTTCGTCCGCGCGTTCGCGATAATCACCGGTCGCCCCGATCGCTGCTGCGACGCGCAACCGGCCGAGATTGTCCTTCGCTGCTGATGGATACTTGATCGCTTTCTGAATGTCTTTGACGGTTATCAGTCCTTTTATATGTTTGTCGTCATCAACAACCAGCAGCTTTTCGATTCGATGTTTTTGCAAGACCGCTTTCGCCTGTTCCAGCGTTGTTCCAACGGGAACTGTTACGAGCGGTTGCTTCGTCATCACTTCAGAAACGGGAATGTCGAAACGCGTTTCAAAACGAAGATCGCGATTGGTGATGATGCCGACAAGATGACCCGACTCATCAACAACGGGAACGCCGCTAATATGAAAGCGCTCCATCACCTGGAGCGCTTCGCGAACGGGCCGGTCCGGTCTAATCGTCACCGGATCGACGATCATTCCTGATTCGGATCGCTTGACCTTATCGACCTCCTCCGCTTGTCGTTCGATGCTGAGGTTTTTGTGAATGACTCCGATGCCACCCTGTTGCGCGAGTGCAATCGCCAGCGACGCTTCCGTTACGGTGTCCATCGCGGCGGAACACAATGGGATTTGCAGTCGAATGTTGCGCGTGAATTGTGTGGCGGTGTCAGTCTCGTAAGGCAGAACGTCTGAGCGATCGGGAACCAGTAGTACGTCGTCGAAAGTGAGTCCTTCAAAAATATCTGATGTGATCATGTGCCCCTAAATCTATCGTTACTGATGTGAGGCCATTATACATAGGTGCGGGAGTTTGGTTCAGTGCGTAAAACGGGTCGCTGTTGAGAGGCGCTGCTTGAGCGCGTTTTTGGAACCAGTGCAAGGCGACGAGCGCGGCTGCCGTGAGTATCGCCAGGATCGCGATCGCCAGAACCACTGTTAACACTGGCGAACGCGTGGCCGGAGTGTCCGTGTAGACCTTGGAATGCATCGGCGTGGTGTTGACTTCATCCGCCGATTCGCCGCCGTGCTCGCGCAAGTAACGGGTGTAGCCCTCGATGGCCTCGCGCTCGTCATAGCCGACACACTTTGCGTAGGCCTTTATAAAACTGCGGTTAAAGACACCGCCGGGCAGGCGTTTGTAGTCGTTGGCTTCGATTGCTTCGAGGTAGTGAACGGAGATTCTGGTTTGATCGCAGATTTCGCGTAGGCCGATGCCGCGCGCCTCGCGTGCGAGTCGCAATTGTTCGCCGATACTCGCTGCCATCTCCAATCGCTCGTTTCCTGGCGTTGGTTTGAGTGGACCGCCCTCCGGCGAAGCTCCGGAGCAGGTTACTTAACGAGTTTAAAGAACCACTGTGACTCAGTCGGGCCGCTTGTATGAATGCGCACAACTCCCACTTTTTCTGCACTATAGCTTGGGCTGCTAAACGGTGTCAAACTTTTGTACCCTGAAAGATTTCGCTCTCTTGCTCTTTGCGCCCCGCAGTGATAGGTTGAGGCAAACGATGACCCGTTATAGTCGGTTTTAATCTCTACAATAGACAAAGTGAGGATAATGAGATGCCCTTAGAAGCACTCGGAATGGTTGAGACCAAAGGATTCGTTGGCGCAGTAGAGGCCGCCGATGCAATGGTCAAAGCAGCCAATGTGCAACTGCTCGGCAAGGAATACATCGGCGCCGGCTACGTAACGATCTTTGTGCGTGGCGACGTCGGGGCGGTCAAAGCAGCCACTGACGCCGGTGCGGCTGCGGCACGAAGAGTTGGCGAACTGATCAGCGTCCATGTGATTCCGAGGCCCCATGCTGAAGTTGAACGTGTGTTGCCAGTGAATGGACGCACGGGTTTGAGTCCGGATGAAGCGGCCTTGCAGGGTGGCGCGCGCGGCCAACTGGGCCAGGGCGAGGGACGTTCGCTTGGCGCAGGAGCACGCGAAGCAAACAAGGAACGTAGCCGTTAGGTAATTGCCAACTGCCAATTTTCAATTGCCGATTGAAAGACCTTGAACCTCCAATTGGCAATCGGAAATCGAAAATTGGCAATGGTTGGAGGCGTTATGTCAGTAGATAAGGATTTGGTTTCCGTCCAACAGGCGCGCGATTTAGTCGAGTCAGCTCATCGCGCCCAAGCCGAAGTGGCCCAGTTTGACCAGGCGAAGATCGATCGAATCTGTGAAGCGATGGCCAAAGCAGCGTTGCGCGAAGCGGCTCGGCTCGGCGCGATGGCTGTTGAGGAAACCGGTTACGGCATTCCTGACGACAAGCGGGAGAAGAATCGTTTTGCGGCTGAAGACGTTTGGAATTACTTCCGTGGGCTGCGCACAAAGGGCGTTGTTTCCGAGTCGAAAGACGTTGTAGAGATTGCCAGCCCGCGCGGTGTTGTCGCCGGAATCATTCCTTCAACCAATCCAACCTCAACTGCAATCTTCAAAATCCTGATCGCTATCAAATCGCGCAATAGTGTTGTGCTGTCACCGCATCCTTCGGCTGCAAAATGTATTAACGAGACTGCGCGCGTGATGCGCGAGGCTGGGATTAAAGAAGGTCTGCCGGCCGACGCGATCGGTTGTATGACTACGGCGACGATCGAAGGCACCGAGTCGTTGATGAAACACAAACAGACTGCGGTGATTCTTGCGACAGGCGGTATCGGGCTTGTGCGTGCGGCGTATTCATCCGGCAAACCTGCGTTTGGTGTTGGTCCAGGTAATGTGCCGGTTTGCATCGAACGAACAGCCGATGTTCCGAAAGCGGTTCAGGATATTTTGACAGGCAAGTGTTTCGACAACGGCACCATCTGCGCCTCGGAGCAGGCAGTGATTTGTGACGCGCCGGTTGAACAGGCAGTGCGCGAACAGTTCAAACTTCAGGGCGCGCATTTCCTTTCGGCGGCGGAAGCAGATCAACTCGGCAAGGTCGTTGCGACGCCGCAACGTTCATTGAATCCGGCGATAGTTGGCAGGTCGGTAGAAGTGATTGCAAAGATGGCAGGGCTGAATGTGCCGACGGGCACGCGTTGTTTGCTCGCAGATGTCGGTGGTGTTGGGCGCGACTATCCGCTGTCGATGGAGAAGCTGTCTCCAATACTCGCTTTTTATGTTGCCGAGGGTTTGGCCCAGGCCGCGAAACGCTGTCAGGAGGTTCTGGGTTACGGCGGCATGGGCCATACGGCGGGAATTCACACGCGCTCGCGTGAAGCGGCGGTTCAGTTTGGCGCCGAGATGCCGGCATCTCGCATCACTGTGAACACGCCGACGACGCACGGCGCGATCGGTTTTTCGACAGCGTTGCCGCCATCGATGACACTCGGCTGCGGCTCGTGGGGTGGCAACGTGACTTCTGACAACGTGTCGCCGTTACATCTGATGGACATCAAGCGCGTCGCATTCGAAACACGACCGGTTAAGAGCGCGCGTCCCGCTGTGGGTGTTCAGACCGTCACGACTGCACCGCAAGTACAACCGTCAGCAGCGGCGCCGGTCGTTGCCGGCGGCAAGATCGATCGACAGGAAATTGCAGCGATCGTCGATCGGTTCCTGGCTGGTAAACGAATCGAGGCGCCTCCATCTTCTTCGCCGCTGCCAAGGCCCGAAATCGAAGCTGAAGCCGAAGCAGGTAGCATGTACACAGGTCCAGCTGTGAAGGCGCCCGAACCCCTCAGCAAACCAGCACCGCCGCCGCAATCAACCAACGGCAATAAAGCGTCAGTTGACTTTGTTAGCGAAGACGACGTTCGGCGAGCGGTTCAGAGGGGAGAAAAGATCTACATAAATTCGAAGACGATAATCACTCCCGCTGCGCGCGATATTGGTGAACCGGCGGAAGTGTTTGCGAAAGTCTAAGTTCAAAGCTCAATGTTCTTAGGGAAAGTAGTCGGCACCGTTTGGTCTACGAAGAAGACGCCAGACCTGGAAGGCGTCCGGTTCCTCATTGTTCACCCTTACGACCTCGACAAACAACCGACGCGAAACATCGTCGTGGTTGCCGACCGACTTGGCGCAGGCACAGGCGAGATGGTGATGTGCGCCTTTGGCAAAGCCGCCAGAACCGCAATTGGAAACCAGGACATGTCGATTGAAGCTGCTGTCGTCGGTATCGTCGATCGAGTCGACATCAACGAAACACTTTCGGACGAGATGCGCGAAGCGGCGCGCAGGCTTGCACAAGAGAACGGCAGACCCTAATCCATCACGCACACATCTCCCATGGCCAATGAGGATCTGATCTATCGCATCACTCGCGCGGTTTACGAACGTTTGGGCTCAAGTGCGGACGAACAGATCGTAGAGCAACTGGTCACCGACATTTATCGTGAGGTTAGTCCGTCAAATCCCGTTTCAACCAACACTACATCAACAGGCTCGTCAGAACGCATGGTGATCTCTGTGTTTGGGATGGACCATCCGGGAATTGTAGCGGGTGTTTCGCAGATACTCGCCGAAGCGCGCTGTAGCATCATCGATATCAACCAAACGGTGGTCCAGGGAAAGTTCGCAATGGTGATTATTGCCGACGCTTCGCGCGCGACTGAGAACACCGCCGAATTGAAGGAACGTTTGCGGCGCGCAGGTGAGACGTTGGGCGTGCGTATCTACGCGCAGCGTGAAGACCTTTTCAACGCGATGCATCGAGTGTGAGAATCTCGTAATCGTTTATGTCCGATCCCGAAATTGCCCGGCGCTGTTCTCACTGTGGAGTCTCGCTTCGCCAGCGAGCGACGTACTGTCCTCAATGTGGTGAAAAGATCGAAGATCCCGCTGCCGCTCCGCCTCCAGTTACCGCTCCGCCTGCCGTTACCGCTGTCGCGCCGCTCCAGTCGCAACCCCAGTCTGGAATAGCCGGCGTTGCCGACAACGTGCGAGATCGCGTCGAGAAGATTCGCCACGTCTCCAGCGTAATGATCGATCAAGCCGCGTACGATCCGAGTCTGCGTTTCCTGCTCGTCGCTGCGGTGCTGTTTGTGTTGTTTCTGCTGTTGCTGATTCTTAGCAAAGTGATCGGCTAAACGGATGGAATACACTCAGGCCGAAATCCTGCAAACCGTCGCCATGACCGAGATGGAACACCTCGACGTGCGCACGGTCACGCTCGGCCTCAGCCTGCTCGACTGTAGCAGCGACAACATTTCAAGCATTGCGCAACGCGCCGGTGAAAAGATCCGCTCCGTCGCGGCTCGTCTCGTAAAAACCGTAGATGAGATTGGCGACGAGTTTGGAATTCGAGTCGCCAACAAACGCATCTCGATCACTCCGGTTTCACTCCTCACTGAAGGCGCAAAAGGAAATCCCGTCGAACTCGCCCGCGCGATCGACGATGCAGCGGAAGCGGTCGGCGTGGATTTCATCGGTGGTTACTCAGCGCTGGTCCAAAAAGGCGCGACGCCTTCGGAAGAACTGTTCCTCGATTCGATTCCCGAAGCGCTGTCGAGCACATCGCGTTTATGTTCGTCTGTAAACGCGGCAACGACGCGGGCCGGCATCAACATGGACGTCGTGGCCCACGTCGGACGCATCATCAAAGATGCTGCTGAACGTACGCGCGATCAGGGCGGACTCGCGTGTGCGAAGTTTGTCTGTTTCGCAAACGCAGTCGAAGACAATCCGTTCATGGCCGGAGCGTTTCACGGCGTAAGTGAGAATGACGCGGTGATCAATGTCGGTGTGTCTGGTCCTGGTGTGGTCCATCACGCAGTTCGTCATTCAGACAGAACCTCGCCCTTGCAGGAGTTGGCGGAAACGATCAAGAAACTTTCGTTCAAGCTTTCGCGGGCCGGTGAACTCGTAGGCCGCGAAGCGGCTCGCCGGTTGGGAATTCCTTTCGGCATCATCGATCTTTCATTAGCGCCGACACCTGTTGCCGGCGATTCAGTCGCAAACATCATAGAGGCAATGGGTTTTGAACGGGCGGGAACTCACGGCACGACTGCTGCGCTTGCGCTTCTGACTGACGCGGTTAAGAAGGGCGGCGCAATGGCCAGCGGTTCTGTCGGTGGCATGAGTGGCGCGTTCATTCCAGTATCCGAAGACGCCGGAATGATCGAGGCAGCGCAGATCGGCGCGTTGTCTCTGGAAAAACTCGAGGCCTGGACCAGCGTTTGTTCAGTTGGCATCGATATGGTGGCAGTCCCGGGTTCCACCACGGCAGAAACAATTGCAGCGATCATCGCGGACGAGATGGCGATCGGCGTGATGAACAACAAGACCACAGCGGTGCGCATCATTCCGGTGCCGGGCCGAGAGGTAGGCGAGATGGTTGAGTTCGGCGGCTTGCTGGGAAGCGCGCCGATCATGGCGGTGAGCTCGTTTTCGCCTGCGGAATTTATTCGCCGCGGCGGCCGCATTCCCGCTCCAATTCATTCACTTCGGAACTAATCCCAATAAAATCGTGTTAATCTGTGCCGGAGACTCTTATGCCAGAAGCACTGGGAATGGTTGAATGTCGCGGGCTCGTCGCGATGATCGAAGCGGCGGATGCGATGGTGAAGGCTGCGAACGTTCGGCTAGTCGGCTGGGAAAAGATCGATGCCGGCCTCGTGACCGCGATTGTGCGTGGCGACGTAGCGGCAGTTCGCAGTGCTGTGGATGCCGGCGCGGCGGCCGGGAGAAGAGTCGGCGAAGTTGTTGCTACACACGTAATCCCTCAACCCCATACAGACGTCGACGAAGGCTTACCGGTCCTGCGTACCGGAGAAACGACCCGCAAGAAAATCAGTGGCTCCGTTAGACCCAAATAGACCACGACAGCCCCCTTCCTTTTCCACGAATCCTTTGGAGAGGATTGATGGCTCGAAACAAAACAAACAAGTTCGAAAGATTTCTCGAGAAATTTTCACATCAGGCGACGAAAGCGACCGGAACGTCGGTCGCATTTATGTTGGCGGTAGCGGTAATCATCATCTGGATAATAACCGGACCGCTCTTCGGTTTTTCTGATACGTGGCAACTCGTAATCAATACCGGCACTACTATCGTTACTTTTTTGATGGTGTTTTTGATTCAGCGTGCGCAGAACAAAGACGCGCTGGCGATACACCTGAAGCTCAATGAGATCGTAGCGGCAATGGAGGGCGCCAGTAATCGTCTGATCGATGTTGAAGACCTGAGTGAGGCAGAGATCGTCGCGCTGCAGAAGTATTACAGGCGCCTAATCCAACTCGCGCACCAGGACGACAACCTGACCACGACGCATTCGATCGAAGAAGCCGCGTCTCGTCACGGCCTGAAGTACAAGAAGAAGCGCGCTTGACCACGATTTCTACGACGCAATTATTGAAGAGGAGGCGACGTGAACGACGACCCCCAGTCAAATGACCAGCCTCTTAGCAATGAAGCTGAGAGTCTTTCTCGCGTGACGCTGTTTAAGCGTTTGGACCACGACGAACTCGAGAAGCTCGCGATGAAAGTTGAGCAAGTTAATTACAAAGCGGGCGCCACGATCTTCAATGAGAACGACAAAGGCGATGCGCTTTACGTCGTTGATAGCGGTTCGGTCCGGATCTGGATCCTGGACGAAGACGCGAAACCGGTGACGTTTGCCGAACTAAAAACGGGTGAATTCTTTGGCGAACTCGCTGTGCTGGACCGTGGACCAAGATCGACGAACGCGACTGCCCTGAGTGACACCGTATTGCATCGCTTGAGCAGTGATCATTTTCAGGAGTTCCTGCTGCAACATCCTGAAACATCGATCGACGTGATTTGTGAGATTGGCGCGCGCATGCGTCAGACCAACCTGCTCGTTACGACGCGCGTGGTGCGGAATATCAACGTAGAAATGGAAGAGAAGGCGACCCTGGGCGAACGCGTTGCCGACAAAGTTGCGTCATTTGGAGGGTCCTGGACTTTTATCGGAATCTATAGTGCCTTTTTACTGATCTGGATGGGGTTCAATTCGTTTGTGTTGGTCCACTACGGAAACAACCCAGCGGGAAACCAGTTTGATCCGTTTCCTTACATCCTGCTCAACCTCATGCTCTCGATGACCGCTGCTTTGCAGGCGCCCATCATCATGATGTCGCAGAACCGCGCGGCCTATAAAGATCGCCTCGCAGCGGAGCAGGACTTCAAAGTAAACCTGAAAAGTGAACTGTTGCTCGAGGAGTTACTGCGCCGGAACAAGGCGCGTGATGCTCAAGTGCAGGAGATCGTTGACGGCATCAAGAGCTTGAAAGGCGCCTAGCTGTGAGGGCGTGCGGTTCCAGGAAAGAAGTTGCGCTTTGCTGACTAAGGTTTTTTCGCGGCGCCCGCCGGCAGACGTACTGTCGGAGGTTTCGGAGCACTGCCGCCTGTACCTTCTCTTCGCGCCAGTCGTCCGTTTCTAGTCAACGCGATTCGCTTGTCGCCGCTGGATGGTTGGTCCACCGTTACTTTAATCGCGCGGAACGAACCGTCCTGGGTCTTGTTCGTCGGGTTGTAGGCAATAACATACTGCGTCCGGAGATCGCGAATAATCTCGTTCGCGATCTGAGGCAGGTCAGCGATCGATTCAGGAAAGAAGGCGCGACCACCCGTTGCGGTAGCCAGCTTGTTGATCAGCGTCACGGCTTTATCGCGTGGGCTCTTACGAATCAGGCCCGCCTCTTTGTCGAGCTCGTTAACAAAACCGATAACGAAGATCTGCACGTCTTCTTCTCGCAACCGCGCGAAGAGTTGTTCCTGGTTGTAGAAACTGTTTCGGTCCTCGCCGTCAGTAATGACGATCAGTGCGCGACGCCGTCGATCGCCTTCGTCGCCACGTCTGTATTCAGAAACGTGTTCGGCAGATAGATAGACGGCGTCGATGATTGCGGTCTGCCCGCCTTCAACGTAGAAACTGTCGAGTCCATCCATCAGCATCTCTTTGTTTGCCGTGAAATCCTGGACGGTCTCGATCTTGTCGCTGCTGATGAAGCGCACGAGGAACGTTTCATCTCCCGCTTTGTTCGCATTGATGATCGTCTTGCCGGCGTCGATAACGCTTTGTAGCTGAGAACGGAGCGAGCCGGAAGTATCGACAGCAAGTCCGTAACTGATCGGGACTTCCTCGCGTGTGAACGTCTCGATTGTTTGGGGCGTGCCGTCTTCAAACACGTGAAACGCACTCTTCGGCACGTCGTTAACCGGCTTGTTGTTGCGGTCGATGACGCGGACGTGAAGTTGGACCAACTCGGCGTTGATCGTGATTGTGTCGCCGCTCTCGATTGTTTCCGGTGGCGTCGGCGTCGGTGTCGGCTTCCGTTTCGGTACCGGTGGCGGTTCGCCGAGAGTCGGCGCAATGCGATCTCCGGGACGTTGTGTCGGAGTGGCCGGGGTCTGGGAAGGCGTCGCCGGTCGTTGCGGCTGGGCAGCCGGTGTCGGACTCGGCGACGGAGTCGGGGTCGCGGGCTGCGTACTTCGCGGCCGGTCCTGGCTCAACGCCACGACGATCAAAGCACAGATTACAAATAGAACTCCGAAGATTCTTCTCATATCACACGAAACGCTCCGCGAAC
>DASZDV010000591.1:0-2052 GCA_035941575.1 Pyrinomonadaceae bacterium | reverse complement strand
TGGAGTGCGGTGCCTTGGCACCGCTTTGGTATCGCGTTTAATACCAAAGCGCTACCATGGTGGCGCACTCCAAAGTTAATTTGGCTGTCCTGAACGCGTGGCTGTAAATGTTCCCGGCGCTGAGCCGACAATTGAAACGTTCCCACGGATCTCGTTATTTGCGAGCCTGCCGGTGAATGTCGCTTCCTTCGTTTGCCCTTCTACATTCACCGAAACAGTAAACTTCACTTCCCCCGTATTCGACGCGGAGGCATTCGAAATCTCACCGGCGCCGAGTGGTCCCGCAATCGATCCGCTCAAGCGCTCACCTTCCTGCTGCAAAGTCAACGTGATCGCCCGATCGCCCTGACCCAAATTGACGTTAGCCGTCCACGTTCCACTAAAATTATTCCGACCTGGACCAGCACCAGTAACAGCCGGTCTGATATCAACAGGATGTCCATCGATGAACACATGGGTCACACGACTGTTGCGGTCGAACAGATCGCCTCGTGTCACAGTTAGGTTCGCGATCTTTCCAACTTCGATCGATCCGAGTTGATTCTGCGCACCAAGGATCTCTGCCGGCCAAATCGTAAACGCACGCACCGCATCAGCGGCCTGAAGCCCGTTCTCAATCGTGATTCTCACGTTGCCCAACAAATCCGAAATGTTTGTCAACGAACCGGACTGAAACGCAAACCGAACTCCAGCCTTTGCGAGCTTGCCTGCTGTTTGTTGTGCCTCGACGCGTTCGCGCAATACACGCAACGGTTCGGGATCGGCTTCAGGAAGCGCCGCAGTAGTACGTTTCGGCAGATTGAGCGAAAGCAACACGGGCACATTCTGTTTCGCCAAACGATCCGCGACTCGATCAGCTTCACGGCCGCCCGCGATGATCAGTTTGAGTTTGAACTCGGCGCCAAGGTCCAACGCGCGCGCTATCTCGCGTTCGCTGTTGGCCAGCATCACCACCGGCATGCGTCCCTCAATGACAGGAATCAGGGCCGCCAATGATCGATCAGTTTCGGGACGTCGCGTTCCGCGCGGCGCACGTTCGTAGATCTGCAGCGAGTCGCGATAGCGTTGCGCGTCAAGCATCATTTGCCGCAGAGACGAGAACACGCCGAGCAACGATCCTGGATATCCACCGGCACGCAGCGGCGTGAACCCAACGTGCATTGCGACAGGCGAACGCACGATCATCTGCTGCGGAGTTTCTCCGGCGAGATTGATCAGGGCCGACTGGCCCATCCAGATTCCGGAACGAGGCGACGTGAGCGCAGTCGTGATCCCGACATTGCGCGACGACTCAATCTCAGTTCCACCTGGGCGGATGACGTCTTCGACCATTACTTCCGGCTGCAATCCAACCGGTTGAGTTGAATTGGGACCACCTGCGGGCCGCTGTGGCTGCGTCGCAAAAAAGAAACCACCGCCGCCACCACCGGCCGGTGACGGCGAGGGCGCAGCTTCAGGCAACGCAAGGTTTGTGTATGAATCGATGAGACCCGGATAAACAGTCAAGCCAGTGCCGTCGATAACGCGAGCATCTGACGGCGCGGTGACGTTTGCTCCGGCCGCCGCGATCAAGCCGTTACGAACCACCACAGTGCCGCGGTCGATCACCGGCCCGGATACCGTGACTATGCGTGCGTTTGTGATCGCGTAAGTGTCGATGGCGCTGCGCTGAGCACTGCTCGCGCCCGCGAATAGAAACAGCAAGGCTGACGCGACAATGAGACGCGAAAGGACTTTTGGCATAGGTAACCAAATCCCCATTATTCAGGTTTGTAACAAAACTTCGTTTGAGGAAAGAGAGGGAAAGCTTAACACGGATTTTCGCGGATGAATACGGATTAATCTGTATTCATCCGCGTAATCTGTGGCTTACTTTTTAGGAGTTGGTGTGGCCTTAGTCGCGTTCGCGTTTGCGGCTTGCACCTTCAACTGGTTCCTGACTCCGGTCACGCCTTCAACACTCTTCGCCACGGCTTCGGCGCGAGTCTTCTGAGCGGCACTCGCCACTGTGCCAGTCAGTGTCACGACAGCCTTGTCGACGTCGACGTTGAT
>DASZDV010000590.1:0-2011 GCA_035941575.1 Pyrinomonadaceae bacterium | reverse complement strand
GGCTTCATTGTGTAGGTTCGTGTCGACGTCTACCCGTTTGAGCTGACAATCGCGTCCGATGAACTCAGCAAGCGCAACTTCCGCAAAGTCGTGATCCTCAGCCGCAATCCAGAAGACCGGCACGGCTTTGGTGTTTCGCTGTCGCAGACATCCAGCGAGCTTCACTGCCGAGAGTGCCTTGTAAACCGTGTAGAGCGGACCAGTGAACAGACCGGCTTGCTGACCTGACACGACTGCGATGCAATCGGAATCGCGCAACAGTTTGATGTTGTCGAGCGTTTCCTGACCCGCGCCCCAGCGCCTGTTCATCGCCTCGAGAGCATCAGCAACACTGTTTCGGTCGGCCTGATGCGCGGCCAGTACCTCCGGCACGCGCGGTTGCAACTCGTGGTGAAAACGGACGGCAGACGGGTAGAACTTTCGCAGTGCTACCGGGTCTTTCAGGTAGTCGAGAAACAAACGTGACTGATGCGGAACGCGGTCGAAAGGAAGAGTCTCAACTCGTAATCCGGACTCTTCAGGGGTGCTGTAACAGGCAGGTTCGGCTGTGCTCAAACGGTTCTAGCTCCTGTTGCGCCATTCTACGCAGGAAGCTGAAGTTGCACCAGTCGAGGCATCCTCCGACGCGCGCAAACGCGTCATCCGTGTAATCCATGTTCCCTTTAACGTAGCGCAAGGGCGTCCTTCAGTAACACCGCGATCTCATCTCGCGCATTCCCATCTGGCGCACGCAGCGGCGCACGCACGGCGCCACCTCGATAACCCGCTAGGTCAAGCGCGGCCTTCAAACCGCCTATACCGAAACGCGTTGTAACCGCAGTAGCGAGCGGCGTGAGCTTCGACTGGAGCAAATCCCCACGTTCATCATCACCAGCTTTGAACGCCCGCAAGACCTCAACGCACATCTCCGGCACAACGCAGCCGACTGCGAGAATCGCCCCCGTAGCGCCGGCACGCAACGCGTCGAGAAACACAGTCCCATTTCCGGTTAATACAGCGAAATCCTCTGGACAAAGTTTCACAGTCTCAGCGAACCCATCGACGTCGTTCGAACTGTCTTTCATGCCGATGATGTTTTCGTGTTCGCTTAACCGCGCAATTGTCTCGGGTTCGATCTTGATCCCGGTAAGCGCCGGCATGCTGTAGAGCAGCACGGGAACCGGCGACGCATCGGCAACCGCGGTGTAGTAACTGACAAGCGTTTCCTGCGTCATCGCAGCGCGATAGTAATGAGGCGTGATCACGAGCACTGCCTCAGCACCCGCAGCAGCGGCACTCTTGATTTCGTTGATAGTCCCAATCGTGCTGTGTTGGCCTGCGCCGGCGATGAATGCCAGATCGCGCGAAACGGCAGCGCGCGCAGTTTCAATTACATCGAGATACTCGCGATCGTTCAGGTGAACGCGTTCACCGGTCGAACCCAACACGACGTAGCCCGTGATTCCGGTCGTAGCCCAGGCCGAAAGATTCTGCGACAGCGCAGCCAGATCGACACTCGCGTCGCCGGCAAACGGCGTAACGATCGGAAGAAGAACTCCTTGTAGTTTTGATAGGAGATTCAAACGGGCGTGATTATAGTCGGTCAAAACAGATTCTGAAAAAAGAGCCGCATAACTACATTGCCCTTGTTGTCGCCGGGCAACGGATGCAGCGTGCGCATGTAACCCGCTTCAAACTTTGCGATCACTAACGTGAACTGTATACCGCCTCCGACCGCAAACCTGGTTCGATTGTCGATTGCTTCCGGCGAATTTAACCGCGCTGCGTCAAACATGAGCAATGGTTTGAAAGAATAGATGTTGGCTTGATCGGCAATGAACCCGAGGATCGCGTTGATGTCTTTGAGTTCACGGCGGGCCTTCGCTTGCGCGTCTTCCAAAGAAAGTCCCTCTTTAACAAAGAGACGTTCCAACACGCGACGGCTGCTTTCGCCCTGGTTTTTCAGGATCACTCGCAAGGGTCGATCTTCCATGATGGGATCCTGGTTGTCGTCAAGAATGACACGGCCCTG
>DASZDV010000589.1:0-3036 GCA_035941575.1 Pyrinomonadaceae bacterium | reverse complement strand
ATCATCGAGATCGCCCGTTAGAGCTGGACCAGTTGAATGGAAGCCGTAGAGTGCGTCCGTCACTCCAGGAATGAACGGTGAGTCAATTGGATAAAAGACCTCGTTGTCTTTGGTCGTACCTGTTTCAGTAATGCTTCTCTTTGGGAATGGCGGTCCGGTATCGACAGTGACTATATCGTTCTGTTGAAACGCGGGAGTTGTGGAGGACACAACAATTCCCGCGTTCACATCAGCTTGCAACTCAAGACGCTGCGTAAGATCGAAGTCCGCAACAACAACATCGGCACGTGTACCTGGGATAACAACGTGCTTCAAGATCTCGGTCGGCACCCCACCAGGCTGGCCGATTTCGGATGGTATTGGCGCTCGAAAGACGTGAATTGGTATTGCTGGACCTGTTTGAGGGACCCACGAGGCCAGGTAACCAGTTCCGTCGAGTTGCACCGACGCGAGAAAATGGAGATCGCCGCCGCTAATGACCGCATCAAATCCCAGGACACGGGCGCCGGCCTCGAGCTGTATCGTTTGCTGGTTGTGAATTGAATGAGAACTGATAATGTCGCGTTTATTCGGATGAGCGAGGACAACGATCAGCGGGCCCCCACCGCTGCGCTGCACCGCGACAGGCCGTACGTCCACGTCGACAGTAATTGGCGCCAACACAACACACTGGCCATTCAGCGGGACTCGATAAACCTTCCCGTCGTCGGCGAGGCCAATCATTCCCAAAGCTGCCGAAGTAACTAAGTCGCCTGAAGCAGTCTCGTTGAGGATGGGCACGATCGACCGCAGCACAATGGTGTTAGCTCCGACTTTCGTAGCTACAGGTGCGAACGGTAGGTTGTTGGACAAGTCACGCACGAAGAGTTTGCCTTCACGCAACACGGCAAGTTGGGGCGCAACTGCATCCGCCAGATGGACGAGGCCGTCGACTGGCTGCGTCGCCGGAGGTATCGATGGTGGAATCTCCCCAAACGAGACCCAACCGCTATTGCTCTGGTCAATCAACTTCTCGTGCCATGCCCACACTTGTCCGCCGGCAGTGACGCCAACCAGAAAGTCAGATACGTCTTTCCAGACTGGTAGGCGCCACGGAGGTTTTGCATCGAGCGCTACGCGCTCCGTGGACTGCGCGGTGCCGTTGAGCCCGGGAAGTGGTGGTTGTAATGGTTCCCGCTGGCGAAATTTTTCGATGCGGCCCGAAGGAACGAAGCGAAACAGATGAAGTGCACGGTCTTGAGCGACGCCGGCGAGCACTTTATTCGCAAATAGGCCAACACGTACGGCCGATAGTGCAGCGAAGGACGGATCCGCCATCTCGAAACAGAGCTGCACTTTCGCACCCGTCTTCGAAAAGGCTTCCTCACTTCCGAGATAGAACGCGTCGAACTGATGCGGTTCCTTGCCAAGTGGAAAGAAGACATTGTCGAGAACAAGCGGAGTGGTGTTGGCCATTGCCTCAGCGACAGGCGATGCGAGTTTCGCGCCCGTGTTAGGACACGGAGGAAACGTCGGCGCGCAGTTGATGCGGAACCTCAGCGCATCGACCTGTAACAACGGCTCGGATCCTTCGACCTTCGTCGCGTAGGCGCGGATCCAGCGGCTATTGATATCGCCAATCTTCTTCGGATCGATCGCGCCTTTCGGTTTTTTCAAGACCAGGGCATCTGCTTTCTGTTCATTTGGTGGCGCAATTTCAAGTGTCTGCCAATCCGCTTCTTCATCGGCTTCTTCACTGTCTTCCACCTTGCCCCAGTACTGCCACTTGATTCCCGTTTGCAGCGTAGTCGCACCCATCACATCGATGGTCGCGGCTGCCTCGATGTTCAGCAGGTCCATGTGGCCCAGGTACAGCGCGTGTTCCTGCCGGTTGCGCGTGATGCCGTCGAAAGGAGCAAATGTGACTACCTTTCGCACTACAGTCTGCGCTTGAAGTTCGGCATCCAGCCGTGGCTCGATCGTCACAATTCCGCCATCGACATTTGTGAGCCGGTATTGGCGGCCTCCGGCCTCGACGATCATTTCCGGAACGAGACCTGCTTCCGGATCCAACTGAAGTTTGGTGGCGCCGGCTGAAGCGAAACTCTTCAGTTGCCACTGCGTCGGCAATTGCTCGCGTGGGTTGAGATCACTCAATCCCGGCGGCGGCAGATAGAACGCGTCCTGCGCAGCATCAACACCAACCACCACGTCGAGTCGACCCGGAACAACACGCACATCTCTTTCTGTTTCGAACACCACCGGGGTTCCCGCCGCATCCGCCTGCAATCGCACCGGCGCGGAAGCGAGTACTGACTGTCTCGCTGCATCCGCTAACTTGAAAACAACAGGCATGCGTGCAGGGCGCGCTGCTTCTCCGCGAACGGCCAACCAATCGAGAAAGCCACGCCGCATCTTTTCGCCCGCAACATCGAGACGTTCCGTAACCTCCGAATCGAAACGTGCGGCAATTTCCAACAACGCACGGCCGAAATCGCCTTCAACATCCGCAAAGCTCCAGCCCGGAATCCAGGTGCGCGCCCGCTCTTGCAGCTCCACGGAAAACTGTGCGGTCCGCCGCTTATCAATTCGTGGCGCTTGCGGACCTTTCATGGCCGTCCTCCTTCACTGAAGTAGAACGGGAAAACCAGATTGCCTGTCTGGTTTGTCTTGCGAACGCGATAGTCGATCTCGACGAGCCAGCGGCCCTCGGTCGGTGGTCCAACACTGGCGTCGCTAGTAGCGTCTTCATTGACGTTGATATTGAGCACTTCAATACGCGCTTCGCAGCGTCGCAACGCCTCATCAACCACCGACTTAACACGTTGAATCGCCGTACTGTCGACAGCGGTGAAAACGAGTTCGTGAATGCCGCAACCAAAGTTTGGTCGCATCACGCGCTCGCCCGGAGCAGTTTCGAGAATGATCCGGATCGATTGCTTGATGTCTTCTTCGTACGCAACACTTGCGACCAGTCCCGTGCGCGGATCGAGCTGCACGGGCATGGCCCAGCCGCGGCCGAGAAAGTCCTTACGTTCGGGTGAGAGCGTGTCGATA
>DASZDV010000588.1:0-9950 GCA_035941575.1 Pyrinomonadaceae bacterium | reverse complement strand
GCATGACGGCAGGCCTGACGGTGAACGTAAACCCGGTTAGGGCAATATACTTCTCCAACACTTTGGTTGCGGCCTTCGTAACAACTTCGTCTTTGAAAGGCCAACTGCCGGCAACAAAACAGCCGAGAACATTGCCACTAGCCAGACCCACTTGCGTTCGCAGCGAGCGACCAACGAGGAACACCGCCTTTTCAGGTTGCGACACGAAATATCTTCCCAGCGAATCTGGCGGGGCCGCTGTTCGACAGGTCCAGTCGGGAGGAAGCGAAATCTCAACCATCACACTCGGCAGACGCTCAGGCAGCAAATCGGCAAGCATGAGAAGGCCGTACTCACCAGCGATCCAACTGACGTGCGAGACGTCCGCCGCACCTGGCTGCCGAAGCTTAACTATGTAATTGATCGATGTCGTCCCCGGTTCCGACCTAAACTCACCGGTTGCGATCTTCTTCCCGCCAAGGTTTTCGCCGGCGGGTCCAAAAGCCTGAAACTCGTCAACCCGCTCGGCGATACCAAGCACTCCAGCATACGCATTCGGAAAGGACCACTCGCTGCCCGGCGAAAGTGACTTAACACGAATCTTTAGTTGACCCGAAGAGGCGACAGAGATCCTCACTTCTGGTTTCGCGTGAACTCTCGCCAGACCAAATACGCTAGCCCAAACCCCAAAAACCAGCGCGCAGAATTGCGTTTTAGCGACGTGTCTCAGTACAATTCCCTCCGCCCCGTGAATCTAACACAACCAGTACGGACCAGCATGTTTGCTTTACAAAACAACCGCGGCGCAACGTTCTCGCGCTGGCTTAGTCTGCTGCTGGTTACCTTTATTCTCTACGGGACCACGGTCGAAGCGGCGCACCGCCATGGCCGCGTGCTTCCCTCACCGGCGAGCGCTTCGCACGTCGATAACCAACAAACAAAAAAACCCTCATCGAACAAGACTGGTTGCAGCGATTGTCTGATCTGTCAGTTGCACCAGAACTTCACGACTACACTCATTGCGCTGCGGCTGAACGATCCGCCAGTGCAATTGCCGCAGCGTATCGTAGCCGTCGTTTCGTGCGATCTCCTTTCCCGGATCATCAGCCCGCTCTCGGGCCGAGCACCACCGTTTTTCTCCTAACCCAATTCGTCAAACAACGCTCGATTCATAGTCTCCTGTTTTTAAGCAGCTCGACTCGACGTGAATTGAGTCAGGTTTTAATTGGATTTCAGGAGATAAGACTAATGATCATTCCACGCATTGTTCTCGCACTGATCGTGTTGGTGTTTGCCACTCTACCCGCACTCGCCCAATCAACGACTGCGACATTACGCGGCACCGTAACACTGGGTGACACTGACAAACCCATTCACAACGTTCTCGTCACGATCCTGCAATTGAAACGGACTGTCGATACGGACGATAACGGCAAGTATGAATTTCGCAGCCTGCCGCCCGGCAAGTACAGCGTCGTAGCCCATCTCGATCGAGTTCCCGACGTGGTGCAAATGGTTGATTTAACTAACGGGGGTGAGGTAACTCTTGACTTCCGAATGGTACTGACGGGCCTGAATGAGCAGGTGACTGTAACCGCAACCGGATCGGAACAAGCAATCAGCAGTTCCATCCAATCGGTTGACGTGCTCGGCTCAGTCGATCTCGCAAAGAAGAGTCCCGTTTCACTTGGCGAAGCACTGGATGGCCAACTTGGCGTCGCCAAGCGAAGCTTCGGACCCGGCACAGCAAGGCCTGTGCTCCGCGGCTTCGACGGCGATCGCGTACTCGTGCTTCAGGACGGCAACCGCATCGGTGGACTTGGTTTTGAATCAGGCGACCACGCGGAACCAATCGACGTGTTAACCATTGAAAAAGTCGAGATCGTCAAAGGTCCCGCCACACTTCTTTATGGCAGCAACGCGATCGGCGGCGTAGTCAACACGATCTCCGGACATGATTCGGCACACAAGGGTCTCAATGGTTATTTCACTGGACTCGGCAGCACAAACGGAAATCAGGCGGGTGGCAGCGCCGGCTTCGAGTATGGGACGAACCGCTGGCTCGTGTGGGCCAACGGCGGCGGACAAAGATCCGGTGACTACGACACACCAATCGGCACAGTCCGAAACTCGTTTTCGCGCGAGGGAAGTGCCGCTGCCGGTTTTGGTTACTATCGCGACAAGGGTTTCTTCAGTTTCAACTACAACTTCAACAAGCGCCGCTACGGAATTCCTTTCGATCCAAATGAAGAGGACCCGGAGATCGTTGAGTTGAACCCGCGTCGTCACAGCGTGGAGTTTCGTGGCGGCTTTCGCGAGAATCCTTCATTCCTACAAGCCGGCACGTTTTCGATTCAGTACAACAACTACAGACACGCCGAAATTGAATCGTTAACAGGCGAAGTGGGCACACAGTTCAAGAACAACTCTGTCGTGTACCAGGGACTCTTCGATCAACGAAAGAGCGGCAATCTCTCGGGCCGTTTCGGCTTCTGGGGTCTGCACCGCGACTTCTCTGCTTCCGGCGAAGAAGCGCTCGCGCCGCCAACCAAGCAGAACGCCTTCGCCGTGTTTGGGCTGGAGAATCTCGATTTTGAAAGAGTGGGTTTGCAGTTTGGCGGCCGGCTCGAGACCAACCGTTATCGCCCTGAAGCCACAGAAGCGCGCGGCATCCTTCCGGACCGAAACTTCACGGGCTTCTCAGGCGCAGCCGGGATTCGCGTAAGCACGTGGAACGGTGGCGCCATCGTGGCGAACTATTCTCATTCGTATCGCGCGCCCTCACTCGAGGAGCTTTACAACCTTGGACCGCATCCGGGTAATCTGGCGTTTGAAATAGGTAATCCGAATCTCGTTCGCGAACTTGGCGATGGGCTCGACTTTGGCGTGCGCCATTCGTCTCGGCGCCTGCGCTTCGAAGCGAATGGCTTCTACTACCACATCAAAGACTTTGTCTTTCTCGCACCGACCGGCGACGTCGAAGAAGGTTTGACCGTGGCCGAGTACGAACAGGGAACAACCCGCTATACCGGAGCTGAAGCACGCTTCGATGCAGCGCTGCATCGGGCAGTATGGCTCAATCTAGGTCTCGATTATGTCAACGCCGAGCTGACCGATACCAGCACTCCATTGCCGCGTATCCCACCGCTGCGTGGACGCGTCGGACTCGAGTTAAGGTACAAAAACCTGCTGCTGAATCCCGAGCTCGTCATGGCGAACCGCCAGGACCGCATTTTCCCAACTGAAACCGAGACGGCCGGTTACGCTGTGGCCAATCTTTCTGGTTCCTACTTGATCGCTCGGCAACACCTCGCTCACATCATCGCGTTTAACTTCTTCAATATGGGCGACACGCTATATCGCAACCATTTGTCGTTTATTAAGGAGTTCGCGCCGGAGATGGGTCGCGGTTTTCGGGTGACGTACACGCTGAGGTTCTTCTAAGAAAGGACGTCGATACCAGGATTTTGATCGAACCAGCTACGCAATCGGAGCGTATCCCAATTGTTTGACACTTTGGGCGGGGCATTTTTAGAATACGGCTTGCTTCGCCCAGTGAATTCCGCTCTTGGCCCAAAACCCCGAGGATTTCGCCGTGAGTCTGGTCAAGATAATCGTCATCACGATCATCGTGATTCTAAGTATCCTGCTTTTCGGTCGTTTTTTCGTCTAGCCGACCGGTCACTGCTGCCGCACGTTGTCCTAATTGCGGCTTCGCTGTGTCTCCTTCTTGCTGCTCCAGTAACAACCGCTTTTGCCCAGGCGTCGGACGACGACGTAGTCCGTGTCAACACTGAACTCCTCCTCTTTCCGATCCGAATTCGAGACAAGAGAGGCCAGGCCGTTTCCGGGGTCACCGAAAACGACCTGACCGTGAAAGACGAGGATCAGGCCACTACCGGACTGTATTTCTCGCCGGGCGCCGATCGCGTCGCCATGCTGTTCGCACTCGATCAGTCCGGCAGTTTGCGGGAGATAATTTCTCAACAGCAGGACGCTGCGCTCGCGCTCTTCTCACGCTTCAGCGATCGTTCGAGTATTGCCGTACTTCGTTTCTCTGACACGCCTTCGCTCGCCACGCCGTTTACGAAAGACGTTGATGCGGCCCGCGCTGCATTCAGGTTTTCAGTAGAACGTGATAAGCGTACTGCGATCTTCGACGCGGCAGCGAAAGCCGTGCAAGCCTTTGACACCCTGCCTCCGGTTAGGACCGAGCGACGCATCATCGTGCTCATCAGCGATGGTCTGGACAATAGCAGCAGAACAAGAGCGAGCGATGTGATTGATGCGGCGTTGGAAAAACGTGTGTCGTTTTACGTGATTCACTTGCCACTGTTCACTCCAATTGATGGAAAACTCTCAGTGCGACCGCCGAGTAAGGGTTTTCGCGACCTCGCGGAGAAGACTGGTGGGAAATATTTCCTCGCCGGCGATGCGAAGTCGGCGTTGCAGCCGCGTGCCGTTGATCTCGTGCCGATCTTTCAGGCCATCGAAGACGATTTGAAAAGTCAGTATCTTCTGGGTTTCTATATAGCCGAATCGTCGCGTGACAATCGCAAGCACGTTTTCTCCGTTAGTCTGAAGCCGCCAGGCATTGAGTACTCTGTCGGTGGACGCCGCTTTTCTCGTACGCACAAATTCATGATCAATTTTCCGCCGACTGCAACCAAATGAAAAAACCAATCAGACGCGCTCTAATCAGTGTCTCCGACAAAACCGGAATCATCGACTTCGCTCGCAGACTCAAAGAGTTCAACGTTGAAATCATCAGCACCGGCGGCACGGCAAAAGCGTTGCGCGACGCCGGCATTGACGTGCGCGACATTTCAGACATTACCGGTTTTCCGGAAATGATGGACGGACGCGTCAAGACATTGCACCCGCGCGTTCACGGTGGGTTGCTCGCCATTCGTGATAATCCTGAACACGTTGCGGCAATGCAGCAGCATGGCATCGAACCAATCGATATGGTCGTCGTTAATCTTTATCCGTTCGCCGAGACGATCAGTCGTGAGGGCGTGACACGCGCGGAAGCGATCGAACAGATCGATATCGGTGGTCCAGCAATGATCCGTTCGGCGGCCAAGAACTCTTCGGACGTCGCGGTTGTGGTCCAACCATCCCAATATCCGCACTTAATTGAGGAGCTACGCCAAAACGCCGGTTTCATTTCAATCCCCACCCTCCAGCGTCTCGCCGCCGAGGCTTTTCAGCACACAGCGCACTACGATTCAGTAGTCAGTTCTTATCTAAGAGGCGACGCCGACTTCGCCTCGCGGCTCACTCTAGCTCTAACAAAGATCTCGGATCTCAGATACGGCGAAAACCCACATCAACGTGCCGCTCTCTATAAAACCGAGCGCGGCGGCGGACTCGCGGAAGCGGCCATCCTTTCCGGCAAGGAGATGTCGTTCAACAACTACGTTGACGCCGACGCCGCCTGGCAACTCGTTTCCGATTTCCACGTCACTGCTTGTGCCATCATCAAACATACAAATCCCGCAGGCGTAGGGCTCGGAGAAACAACCGCCGATGCTTACCGGAAGGCGTTGGCAACCGATCCCGTTTCGGCGTTTGGCGGTATCGTCGCGTTCAACCGTGCCGTGGATCTCGCAGCCGCACAGGAATTGACGAAGATCTTTACCGAGGTTGTGATCGCACCCGATTACGACGCCGCCGCACTTGAGCTGCTGCAAACCAAAAAGAACCTCCGCGTCGTCCGGATGAATGCGACTGCACCCGCCGGCGAATTTGAGTTCAGACAAATCTCCGGAGGCATGCTGGTCCAAACACAAGACGTTGACGAGCTGGGCAAGGAAGGCCTCAATGTCGTAACTGTAAGATGGCCGAACGATGAGGAAATCGACGCGCTACTCTTTGCTTGGACAGTCTGCAAGCACACGAAGTCGAATGCGATCGTCTACGCGCGAGCCGATCAAACGGTCGGCGTGGGCGCCGGACAAATGTCACGCGTCGATTCGGTCAAAATCGGTGCGATGCGCGCGCAACTCCCGGTCGCCAGCTCCGTGCTGGCTTCGGACGCTTTTTTCCCTTTCCGCGACGGTATCGACGAAGCCGCCCGTCATGGCATCACAGCAGTGATCCAACCGGGCG
The DNA here is from genome assembly GCA_035941575.1 of Pyrinomonadaceae bacterium. GTDB lineage: Bacteria > Acidobacteriota > Blastocatellia > Pyrinomonadales > Pyrinomonadaceae > PSRF01. Next base: position 3,857 of record DASZDV010000588.1, on the reverse strand, counting down.
GCTCAGTCCGTGACGATGAAGTCATTGCAGCCGCCAACGAGTATGGGCTGGCAATGGTCTTTACAGGTGTGAGGCATTTCAAACACTGATATTATGAGCACCAATATGGCTGACAACGAAAACTCAATCCGCTGCCGTTACTGCGGACAACGCAATCAGATCCGTGAGGATGCCGGCGACGCGCGCTGCGGCCGCTGCCGGTTGCCGCTTTCGGATGTTCCACACAAAAAATTCGCCCACCTCGACAAGGAGCAGTACATTCACCCTGCGGATCGTCGAGCGCTGGCTGCGCTTCGAGCGATCCCGGGAATTGATACCGCGCTCAAGAAGCTTCTCGCAGTCACCGGCGAATCGGCCATTCGTGTCATCTTCACGGCAAGCGCAGTTAAGGTCACGCCGACGCAATGTCCTGACCTCTACGCCAAGTTGCAGATTGCCTGCACCACGTTGGGCGTAGACATGCCTGATCTTTTCGTCCAACAAAACCCGATCGTCAACGCGTTCACAGGCGGCGTCGAACGCCCCGTAATCGTGCTGTACTCACAATTGATCGAACGTTTGAATGACGACGAAGTGCTGGCCGTCGTGGCGCACGAAGTCGGACACATTCACGCAGAGCACGTTCTTTACTTAACCGCCGCGCGCCTTATCGAGTTTCTAGCGAAGACCGCGGTGCTCGCCTCGCCACTTACATTCATCGTCAAGGAACTTCTTACTATGAGTATGCGCGCTGCCCTGCTTGCCTGGGCGCGCCGTGCTGAACTGTCGTGCGATCGCGCTGCGTTGCTTGTGACGCAGGACGCGAACGTCATCGGCCGCACGATGATGAAACTGGGCGGCGGAACGTTCGCCTCGCGCGTCGATTACGATCAGTTCCTCGCGCAGGCGCGCGACTTTCAGAAGAACTACGATGAAAAAGCGCTCGACCGCTTCTGGGCCGACGTCATTAACTCCGGTTTGAGCCATCCGTTTCCGGTGTGGCGTGTCTCGGAGATCTTGCAGTGGGTTGAAAGTGGCGAATACAAAGCTCTCATGACTTCACCTGAAAGCGCAGCCGCCTAAGCTGCGAAAACAGTTCATGCTGCAAAACAAAAACGGAATCATTTTTGGCGTGGCCAACAAGCGTTCAATTGCGTGGGCCACTGCCCAGGCCTTGCATGAAGCCGGCGCGAGCCTCGCCTTCACGTACCAGGGCGACCGATTGAAAGAGAACGTCGAAAGCCTGACGAACGAAGCGATGCCGGGTTCACTGCTTCTGTCCTGCGACGTGACGAAACAGGATGAAGTTGACGAGGCGTTTCGAGCAGTTGGGCAGGAGTTTGGCCGGCTCGACTTCCTGATTCACAGCATCGCCTTCGCTCCGCGCGAAGCGCTCGGCGGCGAATACCTCAACACCAGCCGCGAGGCATTTCTCACGGCGCTCGAAATCAGCGCTTACTCCCTGGCCCAACTCGCACGCGCCGCAACGCCGTTGATGACCGAAGGCGGCAGCATCGTTACGATGTCGTATTACGGTGCGGAAAAAGTCGTCGCCGGTTACAACGTTATGGGCGTCGCAAAAGCCGCGCTGGAAGCGAGCACACGTTATCTCGCGAAGGATCTTGGCCCGCGCAACATTCGTATAAATGCGATCAGCGCCGGTCCAATCCAGACTTTGTCGGCGCGGGGCGTCGCCGATTTCAGCACCATGTTGAAGCACCATGCCGAACGCGCCGCTCTCCAGCGAAACGTCGAGGCGCGTGAGGTGGGCAATACCGCGGTCTTTCTCTGTAGCTCAATGTCGTCAGGAATAACCGGCGAAGTGATCTACGTAGACTGCGGTTACAACATCATGGGCATTTGAGCCAAATGGAAGACGAGCAAAAAGACCTGGTACGATCACCGCTGGGATCAACGCAGGACGAGCAACTGCTTGAGAGTCCACGTCCCGATGAGTTTACGCATACTGATCCGTGGCGCGTGTTTCGCATCATGGGTGAGTTCGTCGAAGGTTTCGACGAACTGGCGTCGCTGACTCGCGGCGTCTCGATCTTCGGTTCTGCGCGTTCGAAACCGGATGACCCCGATTACCAGGCGGCGCAGGAGACGGCGGCTTTGCTCGCCGCTGAAGGATTTGCGGTGATCACCGGCGGTGGTCCAGGCATTATGGAAGCCGCCAACCGCGGGGCGTTTGAAGCGGGCGGTTTGTCGATCGGCTGCAACATCGAGTTGCCTTTCGAACAGCGGCCTAACGCCTATCAAACACGCAGTCTGAAGTTCAAATACTTCTTCGTGCGCAAGATGATGTTTGTGAAGTACAGCCTGGGGTTCGTTATTTTTCCCGGCGGCTTTGGAACGTTTGACGAACTCTTCGAAGCACTCACGCTGATCCAAACGAAGAAGATACGCAACTTTCCAGTCGTACTCTTCGGCAGTACTTATTGGAGCGGAATGCTTGACTGGTTAAGGCAGGTAGTTTTGCACGACGGCAAGATTGCCGAGCATGATCTCAGCATGTTTCACGTAACCGACTCACCGCAGCAAGTGCTCGAGATTCTGAATCGCAGTCAGAATTCACTTCACGAACTCGACAAGCTCGTGTCAGACGACATTCGCGTCCCGAGTTAAGCGATCATAGTGGGTTTCCGCGGACTATGGTTCGACGCTCGCACTGAGCCACTCGAGGTAAGGATTAGAACCGGCGACAACGGGAACCGCAATGATCTCGGGTGTTTCGTAGCTGTGCAGCGCACGCACTTCCCTTTCCAGGTCCGCAAATCTCGCGGTTGTAGTTTTGGCAATCAAGAGGACCTCAGACTGACGCTCAATCTTCTCTCCCTGCCAGCGATAGACCGATTCCATTTCGGGAAGAATCTGAACACACGCAGCCAGGTGCGCTCCGATGAGTAGATCGGCAAGGCGCGTCGCTTCCTCACCACTGGACGCCGTCATGAAAACTATAATTGCATCTGTCGCTGACATTACTGCTCTTCTTCTTCCTCATCTGCTTCAGTTATTCCACCGGTGAGTGGTGAGGTGTCACCACCAAAGAACGCGTTGTAGAGTTCCATCGCGCGATCGAAGTCACGCTCATCGACGAATACTTCTGCGCCTTCCGATGTCGCTGAAAGCAGAGGCGAAAACGCGTCCGCGCCTCCAGACTTGATCACCGCGCGAATACCATTTTGCACCAGAATGTCGTGGACCATTTCAGCTTCCGCCGGCGATCCCAATTTGTGCAACGGCACGAATCGCGCCTCGCTACTGTCGTGAAGCGTGTTCTCGGGAGTCAGACGCTCGACAAGCTGCGAGTCATCGTCAGGGCAACGAGTAATACCTGGTTGATATTCGGCTTCACACGTGGGGCAAAACATAAGCGCACTCCCCTCTCACTTAACCTTAGATACAAAAGGTATCTCATCAAAATGTGTCATTCGTTTGAAGGCGCGAAAACGATCGTTTATTTCCTCATGCGTCAACCGGCGAACCCTTTGCGTGCCAAACTCCTCGACATTAAACGACGCCATCACCGAACCAAAGATCATCGCGCGGCGCATCGCGTCCTCGTCAAGCCGGTCCTGGCTCGACAGATAGCCCATGAAACCTCCGGCGAAAGTGTCGCCGGCGCCTGTTGGATCGAAAACTGCCTCCAACGGGTACGCCGGTATTGCGAAATAGTTGTCGCGAGTAAACAGTGCCGCGCCGTATTCGCCACGTTTGATGATCAGCGCCTTCGGTCCCCAACTCAGAATCTCACGCGCAGCCCTGATTATGTTTGGCAGGCCGGTCAGTTGGCGCGCCTCTGCGTCGTTAATGATCACTACATCGACGACGCTGATGGTCTTCAACAACGAGTCGTGCGTGTGCTCGATCCACAG
>DASZDV010000587.1:0-2841 GCA_035941575.1 Pyrinomonadaceae bacterium | reverse complement strand
CGAGGCGCGGGCATTCACTTCGATCCCGTCGTCGTGGAAAAGTTCATTAACAACTTGCCGCGCTTCGAAGCGCAGATCGCAGAGTTCGGCTTGCAAGATCAACCCGCGAACCATTCAGCCGAACCGCCGATTCAGTTGAGCGACATCGACCTCAATCAAACTCGCGAACGTGGTTCATACATCGCCTACGATCAAATCAAGAAAGCCCATCGTGAGGTTTACGCCCTCTACGAGATCGCACGCACGTTTGGAACGTCTCTAAACGTCGAACATACACTCGAAATACTCGTCGACAAGGTTGGCCACGTAGTTCCGTTTGATACCTGCATGGTCTATTTCTACGACGAGTCGAAGGGCTATGCGACCGCGCGGCACGTCGCAGGTAAGAACGCGCTGAAGCTGGCTTCGCGTTGCATAGCGCTCGGTGAAGGCGTTACCGGATTTGCTCTGGCGAATCGCCGTGCGGTCAATCAGCTTCACCCGAGTCTTGATTTTACGGACATCAATCCCGAAGCGGGAATCAAGTATCGCTCGATGGCTTCGTTGCCGCTTTTCAAGGACGACGTCTTGCTCGGCGCGCTTTCGGTTTACTCGACTGAGCTCGAACAGTACACCGACGATCACATGCGCTTGCTGGAAACAGTCACGCGCCTCGCATCCGACGCGCTTGGAAACGCGATGCAGCACGCGGCCGCAGAGTCGAATGCGTTGACAGATCCACTTTCAGGTTTGCCGAACGCACGTTATCTATCGCTGCGCTTCGATGAGGAAGCGGCCCGGGCGCGCCGCACCGATCGCACGTTCCAGGTGATGATGCTGGACCTTGACGAATTCAAGAACGTCAACGATACGTTTGGCCACAAGGCCGGTGACAAGATGTTGCGCGAAGTGGCCCACATCATCGGCAGTCAACTCCGCGAATACGATTTCCTGGCTCGATACGGTGGTGACGAGTTCGTCGCACTCGTGCAGGAAGTAGTCGGATCCCAGGTCGACGAGTTGTGCCTGCGCATTGATAATGCCGTTTCGAAATTCTCATTGATGGTTGGCCGTAACCGCTTTGCGCGTGTGGGAATCAGCATCGGCACCGCAACGTTTGGCATCGACGGAGAAACTCTCGACCAACTCGTAGTCGCGGCCGACGAGAAGATGTATCGCATGAAGTCAAGCCACAGACTCGAGCGCACCGTGGCTTAGAGGCGCGCCTTTCTTCACGAATAGTCGAAGGGCGAGCCAACTTACAGCTCGCCCTTCAGGTTGATCGTGAACGTGCTTAACTTAATGGCGACCGTTACGCGTATACGGCGCAATGGTTAAACCCGTAAGGAAGGAACCAGCAGTGCCCTGCGTTGAGAAAGTCGTTTATCGGAGGGCTGGGGTTCCACGGGCAGTTCCCAAGAAAGACCCTGCCGCTTTCGATCTTGTAGGCGATTGCCCAGTGAACAGCCCACCAGGGACCATTGATTGCGCCAAGGTCAATCATGACTGGCACCGGACGATTCCAGTAGAGGTAGTTCTGTAGCGTCGCCCAGAGATTCTCCCAACCCCACGAGAAGAACCCCGAATAACCTACCGACGCGCCAATCCCGTAACTTCTGAGCGCGTCGGTGATCCGTCCGCCGGTCGTTCCCCAGCCGAAGACCACGTCAGGCCCGAAGCCTCCGTTAATGATCCGGTCAATCGCTTCGCCGTCGTCCCAGTACCAACGACTATTACGCCAATCGTATTCCCGCCGCCAGAGGCCATATGGATTACGTCCCCAGTAGTCTGTGATAGTCGCAATCGCTGCCGTCCCGCAGGTGTTCCAATCCTGCGGTCGATCATTAACGTAGCAGTGTAGGTAGTTGATCATAACTCGCCTCCTTTCTGCTCCTCTTTGGTTCCGTGTTCGCGCGGCTCCTTCAAATCCTGAGGAGCCTCCGGGGGCGAGGCTCCTTTATCACCCAGTTTCGGCTTTGGCTGCTTCTTGGCCCACTCTGTAAAGTCGGGGGCAGCATCCAGAGGCATCGGTTTTGTCTTCGCTGTTTTTTCCTTGCCTTTGTTAGGCTTGTCTGTGGACATACATTCTTCTCCTCGGAAAGCAAAACAACTCCGGCCAGATCCATGCAGTCGGATCTAGCCCCGGATCGAAAAACGCGATTCACATTTACCTAATTACTTGAGGCTAACGTTTGAAGTAAGTCTCTCGTTATGAGGTGTTCAGGAACGCGAGATAGGCGCACAATACGCTTCGGGAAAATGAGAGTCAAATGTTTACTGGTATGCGAGATCGAAAGAACTGGTAGCTACATGCCTGCGGTCCCAGCAATAGACGGCTTCAGAGAACAACCGCGCCATTCCGCAGCCTGAAATATCCTTGCAGCCACAGTTTCAATCTGTGTAATCTGTGGCTAGTAATGGTTGCGCCCGCCGAAAACCAGAACGCCACACTCCTAATAGTTGACGATGATCACGCCGCTCGCGAACGGCTGCGCGAAATCTTCGAGACCGCGCAATACCGTGTCGTAACCGCGAACGAAGCCGCCTCGGCTTTACGGGTGTTAAGAGGCGTCCGTTGTGATCTCGTGGCGCTCGATCTCGAGATGCCCGGCGTCGATGGACTGGCCCTCTGCAAACTTCTCCGCGCTCAGCCGACGACCAGCAAGCTCCCCATCATTGCGCTTTCCGAAAGCGATGATGAGGCACGCAAAGTCCAGGCATTCACCGCCGGCGCCGACGACTACATCACGAAACCTTCAACGCCCGGCGAGTTGTTGTCGCGCGCAACAGCCCGCGACCGATATCCGACAAAAATCTGAGCTCGCGATTACTGCCGAGCAACGCCCACTCGCGCTGCGAGGT
>DASZDV010000586.1:0-7234 GCA_035941575.1 Pyrinomonadaceae bacterium | reverse complement strand
AACTGAATCAAGCACGTCGATGACGACCGCGTTAAAAACCACGTCCGAAGACTACGAACTCCAAATGCAATCGTACGCGCTCGCGGTTCGTGAACTCATTCCAGCACTCTCCGGCAATCAAATCCGCGCGACGCTCCACTTTCTCCAGCCGAACGTCGAGGTCCACCTGTCGGACGAACTACTCAAACCCGCGCAATGCCAGGCCGCAGTTGATGCCGCCATGCTGCGCATCGTCTCATCAGCCGACCCGGTTGACTTCCCGGTCAAACCGGCGCCGCACTGCCGCACGTGCAGTTTTCTCAGTCTCTGCTCAGCGGGCCGGCAATTCCTCGCCACGTCCACTTAGTTTCTTGTTCACGCTGTGTGATCTGTGTAATCTGTGGCGCACTTATGGCCACAATAAAATCCTTTGACGGCGGCGAGTTCGATGCATACCTCGCTCTGCCGGCCAGCGGCTACGGCCCCGGCATCGTCGTGCTGCAGGAGATCTTCGGCGTCAACAACCACATGCGCGACATCGCCGATTGGTACGCCGCGCACGGTTTTGTCGCCCTCTGTCCGGACCTTTTCTGGCGAATCGAGCGCGGCGTTCAGTTGACGGACAAAGGTGACGACCGCAACAAGGCGTTTGAGTTTTACCAGCGGCTTGACGAAGCAAAAGCAGTAGAAGACTCCGCGGCGGCGCTCAGTTTTTTGCGCCAACATCCGGCGTGCAGTGGCCGCGTTGGGGCCGTCGGTTTCTGCCTCGGCGGAAATCTTGCTTACCTGTTGTCAGTGAGATTCAAACCTGATTGTGCGGTTGGCTATTACGGCGTCGGTATTGAAAGGAGTCTTGAAGAGGCGAAGAACCTGACGACTCCATTGTTGTTGCACGTTGCGGGACGAGATCAATTCTGTCCGCCCGAAGCGCAGGCACAAATCCACAAAGCACTCGACGGAAATCCCTTGGCTACAATTCACGATTATAACGAACGTGGACACGCGTTCGGCCGGCCCGGCGGCGAGCATTACCACGCCGCAGACGCTGAACTCGCAAACCTGCGCAGTCTCGAATTCTTCGTTACGCATCTTGCCGGTGCGGGCTTGGCGAGTGCTCAGCAAACACTCTCCGCACGTTGGGACGATCATGTGAAATACGAGTTCGCCACGCGCAACACCGAAGACACGCTCGAAACGATGGTTCCCGATGCTTACGTGAATCACGTCCCCGTCATGACCGGCGGCGTGGGCCACGAGGAGCTGCGCGAGTTCTATTCAAAACGGTTCATCCCGCAGATGCCTCCCGACACGTCGATGACGCCCGTCTCGCGCACAATCGGCGTCGATCGCATCGTTGACGAGATGGTGTTTGAGTTTACGCACACGAGCAAGATGGATTGGATGTTGCCGGGCGTCGAACCGACGAACAAACACGTGCGCGTTGCCCTCGTCGTGATCGTTCACTTCCGCAACGGCAAACTCGCCCACGAACACATCTACTGGGATCAGGCTTCGGTGTTGGCCCAACTCGGCTTGCTTGATTCGCAGAAGCTTCCTGTTGCCGGAGTCGAGAGCGCTGAAAAAGTTTTGAATCCGAAGTTACCTTCAAACACATTAATGAATCGGTGAGCAACGCAAACCAACCGGTAAACAGGCTGCGCCGGGACCTCGGCACGCTCGAGTCATACGCAGCGCTGATTGGAATTCTGATCGGCGCGGGGATCTTTCAGGTCACGAGTCAGGCTTGGGCACTTACCGGTCCAAGCGTGATTCTCGGTTACATCGTTCTCACACCCGCGATACTCGCTACCGCAATCCCTTACTCCGCGTATCTTTCAACGCATCTCGGACGCGAACCCGGCGGTGAATATCTGCACATCTCGCGAACACTCGGCGGATACCGGCTCGCCTACGTTGGTGCGTGGCTCAAGATCATTTCCTACATCGGCGCCGGCGCGTATTTGGCAAACGCGATGGCTGGCTACTTGATCGCGTTGAGCGGCGGCCGCATTGACGAACAGAGATTTCGATTGCCGCTCGCGCTGGCTGCGCTCGTGGTCTTCTATCTAATCCACGTGATCGGCATTCGCTGGTTTGGGCGCATGCAGGTGGCGATGTCGGCGTTGAAGTGTCTCGCGTTGCTGGTGCTGATCGTGCCCGGCCTATTTGTTTTGAATCGCGAAAACTACACGCCGTTTTTCACGCACGGTTGGGGAGGTTTCGGCGCGAGCCTGTTGCCGCTCTTTTTTGCGTACGCCGGATTCGAATCGATCGCGCAAACCGCCGGTGAAGTAAAGGACAGCACACGCCGTTTGCCGCGCATACTCGTTAAAGGCATCACGTTCACGGCGCTGGTCTACGTTTTTACTTCGATCGTTTCGTTCGGCGTGTTGCCGGGTGGGCGGTTACAGGCGAGTAGCGCGCCGATGGCAGAAGTGGCGTCGATCTATCTGCCTTCAAGCGCTGCGATCTTTGTCACTGTGGGAGCGATTGCGGCAATCATGACGGCATTGAACGGAACTCTTCTTGTCCCGTCACGTCTCGCCATCATGTTCGTCAAAGATGGACTTGCGCCGCGCTGGCTCGGCTTTATCAATCCGGCGACGGCAACTCCAATCCGCGGTTTAACGCTCACGTTGCTATGTTGCGCGTTGTTACTTGCGAGCGGCCAGCTTTCGCTCGCGTTGAATGTTGCAGTGTTTGCCCTCGTCGTGCTTTATTTCATTCACAGCTTGGTATTTCTGTTCCTACCGCGTCTCAATTCGGCATTGGCGAATGAGATCGAGATCAACTTGCCGCTGCGTTTGCGGCAGGTCGCGGCGATCGTCTCCGCGGTGTCAATGGGAGTGATGATTTTGATTCAACTGCGGCAGGACGTAACGGCGTTGCAAACGCTTACCATCAGTCAGCGAATCAACGAACACGCGTTGACGAGTATTGAGTTGTTGCTGGTTTGGGGAGTTGTGGGTTTGGGTCTTTACCAGCTCGCGCGGATGCAGCGGCAGAGTTCGGTCAAGAAAGCCGACGCACATGGAGATTGAGGGCAAACGCATTTTGATTTCGGGCGCAGGTCGCGGCTTGGGCCGCACCCTGGTTGCTGCTTTCGTCGAAGCGGGCGCCGCTCAAGTGTTTGCTGGAACGCGAAAGCAAGAGGTTCGAGATTCGTTGCTGCGTGAGTTTCCTCAGCGCGTTACGCCGGTGCAGTTGGATGTTACCAGCGAGACAGATGGTAATGCGGTCGCGCGCCTTGGGCCGGTAGATATTCTCATTAACAATGCGGGTGTCGCCGGCTACGGTAATCCACTGAAGATGAGTTTTGACGATGTGCACAACGAGCTTGCAGTGAACTACCTGGGTGTCTTGCGTTTGACGCGTGCTGTCGCGCCGGGAATGATTGCACAACACGACGGAATGATCGTGAACGTCGCGACTGCGTTTGCAAAAGTTAACTTGCCGTTGGTAGGTACCTACTGTGCTACGAAGGCGGCATTGTTGTCGTTGGGCCAGGCCTTGCGGGCGTATCTCGCGGACGACGGTGTGCGCGTGATAACCGTGATGCCGACAACCTTCGACTCGGACATGAGTCGCGGCGCTGACGTTCCGAAGATGACGAAAGAATATGTTGCTGCGGAGATATTGGCCGCTATTCGCGAGGAACGTCACGATCCGCCAATCGGCGACGAAGCAAAGGGCGTCCTGGAGCGACTCCAGAAAGATCCGCTTAGCGTCGAAAGCATGTTAATGAACTACAAGTAATTGTCGATTTTCGATTGCCAATTGCCAATTTGAAGAGCAGTGGGCGGTCGCATCAGCAATCGGCAATTGACAATCGAAAATCGTATGACCTTTAACCGGCACCGTGACGAATTCCCAACACTGGCTTCGGGCATTCATCTGCTCAGTCACAGCCTTGGGCCTGTGCCCCGCGCAGTGCACGATTCGATGCTGGCCTACTGCGACGCCTGGGAACATCACACGAGTGAAGACGCGTGGGCGACGAGCTGGTGGGAACTCTCGCGGCGCGTTGGCGATCGCATCGCGCGTATCCTCGGCGGCGAGCCCGGCTCGGTGCAGATTGAACCAAACGCTTCGATCGCTCTCGCAACAGTCGCTTCCTGTTTTGATTTTCAAAGTGGACGCCGGAGGAAGGTCGTTACAACGGCACTCGATTTTCCGTCGATGGAATACATCTGGGAGGCACAACGCCAGCTTGGCGCGCAAGTCGAGATTGTTCCGTCGGCCGATGGGATTTCGGTGCCGCTGGAAAAGATCCTGTCGGCCATCGATGACGAAACTTGCCTCGTTGCTTTGGCTCACACGTCATATCGCAGTTCGTACCGTGTAAACGCGCAGGCGATTGTCGAACGCGCACACGCAAAGGGCGCGTTAGTGCTTTTGGACGTGTATCAATCCGCGGGAGTGTTGCCGTTGCATGCGGCCGACTGGAAAGTTGATTTCCTGATTGGCGGAACCATCAAGTGGCTCTGCGGTGGACCATCGTGTGGTTATCTTTATGTCCGTCCGGAAATTCAAAAGGACCTGCGGCCGCGCCTGACGGGTTGGGTAGCGCACGATGCGCCGTTTGAGTTTGCCTCAGCTCCGATGCGTTACGCGAGATCAGTGCGGCGCTTCGCGCAGGGTACGCCGAGCATCCCAGCGCTCTACTCCGCGATTCCGGGCTTGGACATCATTGAATCGGTCGGTGTGACGCACATTGCGGCTGAGTCGCAACGTCGCACGCAGTTTATGATCGATTTCGCGCGCGAACGTGGTTGGGCCATCAACACGCCGCTCGAGATCGATGAGCGCGGTGGTTCGGTAATGATCGGTGTTGACGATGCGAAGTCTGTTGCCGAACAACTCGCGGAACGCTGCGTGTTTGTCGACTGGCGGCCGGGCGCGGGACTGCGCATCTCGCCGCACTTCTTCAACACCGACGAAGAGGTTCAAGAGGCGTTTCAGATTCTTGCTGGTTTGATTTAATGACTAACAAGTTGAACCTCAATCAACCAGCGCCCAACTTTGCGTTGAACGACGGCGACGGTCACGAATGGCGCCTTTCTGATCACCGCGGCAAAGTCGTCGTGCTGCTTTTCTATCCCGGTGACGAAACGCCGGTTTGCACACGACAGATGTGTTCAGTGCGCGATCGTTGGGAGGACTATCAAGCGACGGGGGCCGAGGTGGTTGGAATCTCGTCTGACTCAGTTCAATCGCATCGCAACTTTGCCGAACATCATCATCTGCCGTTGCGTTTGCTCTCGGATTCGGAAAAGAAAGTCGCGACACTGTATGGCGCGCTATCCCTGATTCCCGGACGGGTGGCGCGATCGGTTTTTGTGATCGATATGGACGGAAAACTTCGTTATCAGGACGTGCGGCGGGTTGGGCTGCTCAAGCCGAAGGATGACGATATAATTACCGCAATCCGCGAAGCACAATAGGTCACATAGGTCGTATAGGACCTATGAGTTAACGAGGAGGATTCGATGGCTGAAACTATCAAGTGCACACATTGCGGCGAGAAGCGTCCGGGACTGGGGTTCGCGCCTTTCCCAAATGAACTTGGAAAACGCATCGCCGCCGAGATCTGCCAACCCTGTTGGAGTGCCTGGCTGCAAAAACAAACGCAGATCATCAATCACTACGGATTGGACCTCACGAACCCCGACGCCCAAAACTTTTTGTTCGACAACATCAAAGGCTTCCTCTTCGGCGAAACACCGAATCTGGCGGAGATCGACACGACCAAAGAGGGAACCGTAAAGTGGTGATTCTACGGCCCAGCGCTTGCTAACCTTTGAACTCGCCCGGACTGGCCCGCACTTGTTTTAACCCCCGCAATGATCGAGCAAGTTCGCGAACTTGTTTGGCGTGTGCTCTGGCATGTTTCGATGCGCGCGTATGTTTTTCGAACTAGTTTGCGTTCAACCTAAGGAGGACTTCCCAAAATGAGACAAAGACTTACGGGACTCATAGTTTTAGCAGTGCTTTCCATCTTTCTGCCTGGCTGCGACAACACCGCCAATCAAAACGCGAACGCCAACGCCAATGCGAACGCCAACCGCAATGCAAATGTGGCGAGTCCTACGCCGACCGCAACCGCCGAGACGCGCCGTGCGCCTACGCGCGAAGAATATGAACGCGACAAGGCGCGTTACCAGCGCGAGGCGAAAGAATCCGGCCGCACGGTCGGAACTGGTTTGAACGATGGCTGGCTGTGGGTGAAAACGCGATTTGACCTTGCGGCCGCCGATGATCTGCGCGACTCGACGATCAATGTTGACGTTGATAAGGAAGTCGTAACGCTGAGCGGAACCGTGGCGAGTGCGGCGCAAAAAACGCGCGCCGAACAAGTCGCGAAGTCAGTTGAAGGCGTGAAGTCGGTGCGGAACAACCTGAAGGTTCAGGCGTCGAACGCCAACGCGAACGCCAATGCAAACGCGAATCGCCCAAGGCGACCTTAAGTAGCGGACGCTCTTTGCTGCAGTAGGACGCTCTTCGCTGCAGTAGCGGATGCTCTTCGCTGGGACCGCGGGCGTCTCGCCCGCATCGTTCAATTTTCGCGCTTCGCGCTTATTGCAGGCGAGACGGCTGCGGTCCCAGCAAAAGAGACGCCTGCCGCCGCAGCGGCCACCCCCTTTTCATTTCGCTTTAAACTTCCCTTCACCCCGGCATTTAAGCTAAGCTCTGCTCTCTCTTTCCACGCTTTCAAATCAAACTAACTGGGATTTGGTTGCCTATGCCAAAAGTCCGCCCGCTTTCTCTCGCACTTGTCACCATCTTTTTCATTTCAATTGGTTTCGTTTTCAATGCCGGCGCGCAACGCAGCGCGATCGACACTTACGCGATCACAAACGCGCGCATCGTCACGGTCTCAGGACCAACGATCGAGCGCGGTACGGTTGTGATTCGTAACGGCCTGATCGCTTCTGCCGGCGCAAACGTCAGCCCGCCATCCGATGCTCGCATCATCGACGGCAACGGCCTGACGATTTATCCCGGCTTAATCGATTCCTACACCAATCTGGCTCTGCCGGAAGCTGCGCCGTCGCCGTCACCTGGCGGCGGTGGCGGGGGCGGTTTCTTCGCAGCACAACCACGCCCGAGTCCCGGCGGTCCTAACTCGACTCAACCACCCGGATTGCAACCGGAAGTAATGATCGAAGATGTGATTCGTCCAGGCGGCACGGAGATCGAGTCGTGGCGAAACATCGGCATCACCACCGCTTTGACTTCACCACGCAGCGGCATC
>DASZDV010000585.1:0-2302 GCA_035941575.1 Pyrinomonadaceae bacterium | reverse complement strand
CTGATTGCGGTCATGGCGCAGGTGCTGGATGAAGACACCACTAAAGCGCTGACGCAAACACCAACCTGGACCGCATATCTCGACAGCCGCCGTGCGCTAGAGAAAACCAAAGCAGATATTGAGAAGTTCGCTGAGGTTCTAAACGGCCTTAAGCCAGACGCTTAGAGGGAACACGGTTAACGCGGAGTTTTAAACTGCGATCTGTTATCTCTGGACCGTGACGCTCATAACCACTTGCCGCTCACGCCCGCCATCGAACTCGCAAAGAAAAATCCCCTGCCAACGGCCCAGCAACAATTCTCCATCTTTAAACGGAACCGTTACTGAAGTTCCCACAAGACTCGTCTTAATGTGTGCGTCGGAATTCTCTTCGCCGTGGCGAAAGCCCATGCCGTGTTGCGGAATTAACGTGCGAAGCGCGTGCAACATGTCGCGTGGCACGTCAGGGTCGGCGTTTTCGTTGATCGTGAGGCCTGCGGTCGTATGCTGCGTGTAAAGGACGACAATTCCTTCACGCGCGCCAGATTCCTTCAACTTCTCTCGAACCAGGTCGGTGAATTCAACCAGTTCCTCGCGCTGGCGCGACTTTACCTTCAGGACGTACATACCCTTGCTGCGTGCAAATCCGTGTTATCTGTGGTCCTTGCCGGAAGCCTTGCGCTTCAACAACGCCCAGCCAGTCGGCAGCACCGCAGCCGCAAGCGCGATCTTGATCACATCACCCGGAAGATACGGCAACACCGCGATCTGAAACGCGGCAACCGGCGACGTGTTCGTCAACACCGCATACCACGCCCACCCTCCTAAAAACACAATGACCGATCCAATTGCCATCGCCGCTACCGCTTGCGGATAATTCCTATCCCAGCCGTGTTCAGCAAACGCGCCGGTGACGAACGCAGCCGCGGGAAACGCAACCAGATAACCACCAGTTGGCCCAAGGAACCGCACAATCCCTGACGCGCCACCGGCAAAAAACGGCAGCCCCGCCGCGCCTTCGATCAGATAAGCAATCACAGCCGCAGCGCCCAAACGCGACCCAAGCAACGCACCGGTCAACAACACCGCGAAGGTTTGCCCCGTGATTGGTATTGGTCCAATCTGAATCGAAAACTGCGCTGCCGCCGCAATGAACAGACTAAAAACCACCACGAGTCCGATCGAACGTGTCGAGTCGAGCGGCGCGAGCGCCGCTTCCATCAAAGTATCCGCCTTAGCGTAGGTATCCATATTCTGCATATGCCTCTATGCGCCTTTTTGTGCCTCTCTGTGTGGCTAGTCTCCTGCCGCAGACTTCACGACCTCACGCTCGGCAGGCGCCGGCTCCAACGCCGTCGTCCCGATACGCATGCCGTGGAACGAACGCCAGACGAAGAACACCGATACGAGGAAAAACGCAAGCGCCAGAACGTGCGTCAGCGTCGCATCGCCGTTGTTCCGCGCCGTCAAACTAACAGCCAACTCGACCGCCAGCAATCCAAACAGCGTCGTAAACTTGATCACCGGATTCATCGCCACCGACGACGTATCCTTGAAGGGATCGCCGACCGTGTCGCCCACGACCGTCGCGTCGTGCAACGCCGTCCCCTTCATCTTCAGATCGACTTCCACGACTTTCTTTGCGTTGTCCCACGCACCGCCTGCGTTCGCCATGAAGATCGCCTGGTACAAACCAAACACCGCGATCGAGATCAGGTATCCGATAAAGAAGAAAGGTTCGACAAACGCGAACGCGAGTGTCGAGAAAAACACCGTCAGGAAGATATTGAACATTCCCTTCTGCGCGTACTGCGTGCAGATCTGGACCACCTTCTTGCTGTCTTCCACCGACGCCTTCTCAACGCCTTCAAGCCGGATGTTGGCTTTGATGAACTCAACCGCGCGGTAAGCGCCGGTTGTGACCGCCTGGATCGATGCGCCTGTGAACCAGTAGATAACAGCGCCGCCCGTAATCAGTCCGAGCACAAACGGAGCATGAAGTAGCGATAAGCCTTCCGTGTTGATTCTGAGGCCGTCCGTGAGCGCCATGATGATCGAGAAGATCATCGTGGTGGCGCCGACTACCGCCGTTCCGATTAAGACGGGTTTTGCAGTGGCTTTGAACGTATTACCGGCGCCGTCATTCTCTTCCAGCAAGTGCTTGGCGCGCGAGAAGTCCACGTCGACGTTGAAGTCTTTCTTAACCTCTGCTTCAACATCCGGGACCTGTTCAATTAGCGAAAGCTCGTAAACTGATTGCGCGTTATCGGTCACCGGCCCATAGGAATCAACAGCGATGGTGACCGGTCCCATGCCGAGGAAT
>DASZDV010000584.1:0-5097 GCA_035941575.1 Pyrinomonadaceae bacterium | reverse complement strand
CGCCAAACAGACTCGGCACGCGTATCTCAGCGATTCGTTTCAGTGTGATTGTTTGGCCCGCGGTCAAAGGCGCGGACGCCTCGTAGACGGCGGGATTCGCAAACAGGATCTTTGTAATGATGTAGAGATTTCCGGTTGACGGATGGACCAGCAGGGTTTCTGCATCGTGTTTGCCGTCCGGGTAGACAAGACGAATCGCTTCGGCTGGTTCGGTTGTGACTGGACGCTTTTTGGTGGAATCGTTGGTGGCAGATTTTAGTTGCGGCTCGAGAACACGGTACACGACGATTTCAGAGCGCACCTTATCGTTGTCGCCTATATCGCCGATGTATAAATACAAGCGGCCGCGTTGAGGGCCAGGGCCGGCGGCGATGTCTTCCCAGTCGCGGTTCGTAGCGCCGGTGACGCGGAAGGTGCCGAGTGGTTCACCGCGAGTGTTGAGGGCGTAGATGAATGGGCCGTCGCCGGAGTCGTTGTGGGTCCAGTACGCGCCGGGTAAGGTGCGAGAGGCGACGAGGCCGCTGCTTTCGTTGATTGAGGGATCTGCTATGTTCGCGAGTGTTGTCGGCGCGCCGTAACTATCGTTGCTGGCGACAGGCGAAGGCCAGACGGAGAAAAGAATTAAGACAGAAATGAAAAAACAAACCAATCTTGTCATCAGGTTCGCTGAGCCAACGCAGCGCGGCGGAACATTAAACTCTCTGTGTTAACGCGGCGCGGGCGACTTCTTTATCGTCGAAGTGAAACACTTCGCGGCCGATGATCTGGTAGTCCTCGTGCCCCTTGCCCGCAATCAGCACAAGATCGCCACTGCGCGCTTCTGAGATCGCTTGATGAATCGCTTCACTGCGATCCGCGATCTTGCGATACGGCTTGCCGGTCTTCTTAATTCCCTCTTCCGCGTCACAAAGGATCTGCTCCGGGTCTTCAGTACGCGGATTGTCGGACGTCAGAATCACGACATCGCTCAAACTTCCCGCTGCCTCACCCATCGGCGCGCGCTTCGTACGATCGCGATCGCCTCCACAACCAAACACAGTGATAATTTTTCCTTCAACTACTTCGCGCGCCGTGCGCAACACGTTCAAGAGCGCGTCGTCACTGTGCGCGTAGTCAACCACGACTGAAAAATCGCCATCGTGAGGCACACGCTCGAAACGACCCGGCGCGCCGGTGCACTTCTCCAGCGCCGTAGTGATCACGTCGAGGCTGTAGCCCAGCGCGAGACCACTCGCAACCGCGGCAAGCGTGTTGTAGATGTGTGGCGCGCCGACGAGCGGCGAGCGAAAATCGCGTTCGCCTGCGGGGGTTGCGAGCCGGAACCGCATACCACTCAAAGAAAATTCCGCATCCGTCGCCATTACGTCCGCTTTTGCGTTGACTGCGTAGCGAATGACACGCAAACCATCCCGTTCGAGTTTGTTGGCCAACTCCACGCCGTACGGATCGTCCACATTGATCACCGAATTGCGTGGACGCGTGCCGAGACGACCGTCAAAGAGACGCTGTTTTGCATACCAGTAGTTCTCCATCGTCTGGTGATAATCGAGATGGTCCCTTGTGAGATTCGTAAAAACTGCGACCGCATACTCCAACTCGTCACAACGATGAAAGTCCATTGCCTGCGAAGAACATTCCATCACCGCCGTGCGACAGCCGATCGCGACCGCCTGGCGTAAGAGACGCTGCATGTCGGGTGCTTCGGGCGTCGTGCGATCGGCTTTGAAACGTTGTTTCCCCAGCCGGTACTCAACGGTACCTGTCATAGCAACGGGTTCACCGGCTGCTTCGGGAATGGAAGCAATCAAATATGCGGTAGTGGTTTTGCCGTTGGTACCTGTGATGCCGGTGAGTTGAAGTTCGCGTGAAGGATGATGCTGCACTTCGGCGGCGGCCACCGCCATCGCGCGCCGGATGTTTGCCACTTGCAACCATGCGCCGGCGAAGTCTGGCGGCGCCGGTTGTTCAGACAACACACCAACCGCGCCCTGTGCCATTACTTGCGGCACAAACTTATGCGCGTCAAACAATGTGCCCGACACAGCGGCAAATAAAGCGCCTGGGCCGGTGCGACGTGAATCGTGACTTACATCGGTGACGAGTAGCTCCTCATCGCCTGTAAGCTGTGCCTCTGTAACCTGCGAGATCCTTTTGGTGGTGATCATGGAAACACGGATAACACAGATTACTTTACCACCACCGCCGGAATATTCTGATCGCGCACTAGTTGATTGAACGCCGGCACATCAGTGCTCATGATCTGTCTTAGTTTGCCGAGCTCCGCGTCGATCGCCGTCACCAGTTCATCGTAAACGGCATACGACTGCGCTGTTGGCGCAGATTCTGCACTGCCGACAACCCCGCCGAGTGCGGCGAGTTTGTTGTTCAAACGGATCGGGAAGTTCAACGGATCCTGATTACTCTGGTTCTTCGTTTGATAGAGAGCCTCCTCGATCGTCGTCAGTTTCTTATTTAAGGCCGTGCCCGCATCGTTTATTGGTTTCGACTGCGCGCCGACACGCTTCAACAAGTCTTCAACCTGCTTACGCACATCGCGAATCTGAATGATCGCGTTGTGAGTTTCAGTCAACTTGTCGCGAATCTTCATACCGAGCTCCAACTGTTTCGCGTAATCAGCCGGCACGGTCGTCACACGTGGATCGGCTTTGATTGTGAAGTTCTGAGTCAACGTCTTACCGTCGACAGTTAATTTCACCTGATAACTTCCGGGCGGCAGCTTTGGTCCACGCGTTTCGCCGGCCCACAGGATCATGCCGGGAAAACGTGTTGCGTCAGGATAGCGTGTGTCCCAAACAAACCTATTTAGTCCAACTTCCGTGGTAAGCGGTGGTGGAGCACCGCCGCCGCCAAAGCCACCACCTTCACCGGCGGCTGCGGCGGGCGCCTGCGGCGCGGATGACGAACTCGCCTCACCTTCACGCGAAACCTTTTGCGTGAATTTACGAATCGATTTCTCGCCGTCAAAAAACTCCAAAACCAGATCCGTGGTTGGCTTCGATTTCAAGGAGTAATATACCGCGACGCCGTTTGCCGGATTTCGACCAACAGTCGCCGTTGACGGCAACGGAGCACCGCCGCCACCGGGCATGCGATAGCTATCTTTTGGTTGAAATAGTTTCGTCTCGCTGACTGAGTTTAGCCCACCTGCATCCATCAACTGATGCAGCAACGGCAGGTCGTCGAGAATCCAAAACGCTCGTCCCTGGGTTGCGACGACCAGTTCCTTCTCGCGCTTGTGAATCGCGAGATCGGTGATCGGCACGATTGGCAGATTCAATTGCAGCGACTGCCAGTGTTCGCCGTCATCGAACGAAACGTACATTCCTGTTTCAGTACCGGCGTACAGCAAGCCACGTTTGTTTGGATCCTCGCGAATCACGCGCGTGAACGCCGCGTCGGGAATGCCGTTCGTGATCTTCTTCCACGTTTTGCCGTAGTCCTTCGTGCGATAGAGATAGGGACGGTTGTCGTCCCACTTGTACATCGTGGCTGCGACGTAAGCAGTCGCCGGATCGTGCGGCGACGCGTCGAGCGAATTGATCTGGATCCACTCCGGCATCATGCTGGTTGGCGGCGTAACGTTTGACCAGTTCTTACCGCCGTCGCGTGTGATTTGCACCAAACCGTCGTCACTGCCCGCCCAGATCGTTCCGGCCTGGAGCGGCGACTCCATCACCGTAAAGATCGTTGAGTAATACTCCACGCTCGTGTTGTCTTTGGTGATTGGACCACCTGATGCTCCCTGCTTCGTCTTGTCGTTGTGCGTAAGATCCGGGCTGATCACCTGCCAACTGCTACCCTCATCGTTCGACTTGAAGAGCACGTTCGCAGCCAAATAGAGCGTGTTCGCATCGTGCGGCGAAAAGACAATCGGGAAGTTCCACTGAAACCGGTACTTCAACACATCGGCGCCCGCACCCATCGGGTTGTTCGGATACGGATTGATGTCGCGTAGTTGACCTGTGCGACGATCGTAACGCGTCGTCAGCCCGCCGTAAGAACCCGCGAACACGATATTCGAGTCTTTTGGAGACGGCGCAATCCAGCCTGATTCGCCACCGCCAACGTCGTACCAATCGCTTGTCGTAATTCCGCCTTCCGTCGTGCGACTCGCAATGCGCACAGTCGAGTTGTCCTGCTGCGCGCCGTAGACGTTGTAAGGAAAATCATTGTCGAGTGCGACGCGATAGAACTGCGCCGTCGGCTGATCCTGTTCAGTCCAACTCCTGCCGCCGTTGAATGAAACGTTCGAGCCACCATCGTTGCTCTCGATCATGCGATTCGGATCGTCGGGAGCGATCCACAGGTCGTGATTGTCACCATGCGGAACTGCGATGCCGTTATAAGTGCGTCCACCGTCGTTCGACTTGTAAAAGCCGGTATTGAGAACGTAGACCGCGTCTGCATTCTTAGGATCGGCATAGATGCGCGTGTAGTACCAGGCCCTTTGACGCAGCCGTCGCTCTTCGTTGACTCTGCTCCACGTGCGTCCGGCGTTGTCCGAACGAAATACGCCGCCGTCTTCAGCTTCGACGATGGCCCATACGCGTTCGGGATTAGCGGGTGAGACTGCTATGCCGATTTTTCCAACCATCCCTCGCGGCAAACCGGGATTGCGAGTAAGTTCAGTCCACGTGTCGCCGCCGTCAGTCGATTTAAAGATGCCACCGCCGGGACCGCCGCTCTCGAGTGTCCAGGGCTTCCGATAGACTTCCCAGAAACCCGCGTACAGAATGCTTGGGTTCGTCGGATCTAAAATGAGATCGATCGCACCCGCTTTGTTGCCACGCGACAGGATCTTCTCCCACGTTTTGCCGCCGTCTTTTGAACGAAAAACGCCGCGCTGATCGTTTGGCCCCCAAACATGGCCCAACGCCGCAACGTAAACGAGATCCGGATTGCGCGGATGAATTCGAATGCGTGGAATCTGTCGCGTGTCTTCAAGACCAACCCGCTTCCAAGTCTTTCCGCCATCCGTAGATTTGTAAACTCCGTCGCCGTGCGAAACGTTTCCGCGAATCGGCGACTCGCCCATACCGACATACACCACGTTCGGATCAGAATCTGAAACAGCGA
>DASZDV010000583.1:0-7236 GCA_035941575.1 Pyrinomonadaceae bacterium | reverse complement strand
GAGTTCCTCTGCGTAATGCACGCTCAGCAACCAACACATTCCTTTGTATTGGCCCTTTGACAGCGCCTCCTTTAGATCGATGCGCTCGTCGTTTTCATCGAGCACAATCAAATCACTCGAAACAGCCGCATGGCCGGTTTGCAACAGCTCGCGACCGCAAATATCCAGCGCGAGTCCTGGACCTATGTTCAACTGGTTGCGCTCAGTCGGTTTCGTGACCAGTCCTTTTTTGACAGCGTAGCCATACACGACACCCCAACCGTGAATTGCACGGTTTAGCAGCCAACGGCGTTCGAGCGAGTACTTCTGCTCGACACGAAATGAATCTGCGGTCAGTCGCTTACCTTCGAAATAGTTGTTCCGAAGTCCTGACTCACAAGACGCATCGCGACAGCATTCTCGCTGTGGAGTTTTATGTGTAGTTGTACTCTTCATGAGTGCTTTCTCCTGTCATCAACGCAAGCGCGTACCGATAGCCGTACCCGACGCGGAAAGTCGAGTGGCCTGTTGTGGGAAACGCGCGTGGCTGGTGATTGCGTCGGTACCCAAGTGTGGCGCGGGTGCTCGATCGAGTGTCATCGTGCCGTCGAGCAGATTGCTACGTAACGACTGGTCGGTAACCCAACGAAGCTTGACGCGCGCAGTGAGAGGAACCATCTGGTTGATTAGCGATAGAAGCCATGGCTCCCACGCCTTTCGCTCTGCCGCGGTGGCAGCGATGTCCACTCGAATGTTTCCGGTGAGTTGCCAGACGCCGTCGTTAAGCTGTTCTGGACACGGCAAACGCATGTGGCCCAGAACCGTGCTGAAATCCAATTCCCTCGCCCATTGAGTGAGCCCACCAAGCATCGCCGGCAATCTGCTGCCGCACGATTCATTGCCCACTACTGCAAAACCAAAATCCGCAGTCGCATCCGTCACGCGAAATCGACGAGGTGGACCAGGAATGAGACTGTTGAGAAACGCTTCGAGACCTGCACGCGTGCCACGGCCCTTAGTGATTTCCGCAGCGTGTTCCAACAAGCTTCGCTTTTGCTTCAACGTCAGTTCGTCGTCCCAGGGCACACCAACCCAGCGAGCGATGAAGTTGAGCCACGGTTCAGGAGCAGTCGCGGGATTTATGCGGCTGCCCATCGCAGCGATGCGGTCGTCGAGTCCCTGCGTCGTCGTCTCCAGCACGCCAACGAGTGCTCGCAGAAAACTGTCAGGCTTAGTTTCTTCCACTTGATAGATCGCCGGCAGGTTCTCCATCAGCGTTCGGCCCGGGTAGATAACATTCAATTGCGACAGAACGGGTAAGTGCGCTCCTGTCGCAGCGCTCAGTGAAATACCGGCGACGACGTAGCCGTTGTGTTCATCGAACAACTTCGCAGAGAACGTTTTCGGTTCTTGACTTTCCGAACCGCTGCCTTGAAACGTCGTCTTGCCTCTCCAAAGATCCGACTCGCTGAGCAGTCTTTCGACGCGCTCACTCGCCGGCATCGTCTTGTCGTCAATGATCTCTTTGAGCCGCTTGATGTCGTCGTTTGTCTCGGCACTCGCGTACGAGATTTCAAGAGTGCTCCCTTCGGGGAGAACGGCGGTCGCTTCGACCCGAAGCCAACGGCGCTTGTCTGAACGATCGGGCGAAAAGAGCATCGGCGTAACCAGCGTAGAGCGCACCGGTGCGGATCCTTCGGGCACGACGTCTGAAGCCATGAATCGCAACAGTCCGCGTTTGCCGGTCGCCAGAAGGCTGCGCCGATCGCCAGTGAGTCCGGTGATTGGCGCATCGCTCGGTTCAACTGGTACATCGCTCAACCAGTTGCCCTCAGAATCAAAGTTGACGATGTACGCGCCGCGGCCAAACTGATTTCCGTCTTTGCCCGCGAGGAAGACGCGCTCTCTCGAATCACTGCCGAGAACACGCGCGCGGAAGCACGGACGCATCGATGCAACCACGCGACTAAAAACTCGAATCGCCGTTTCCTCAGTTGGCCGTTTCTTCTTCTGTTCAGCGCCTGGGCGTGGTTTCTGGATTGAGAACCATTCGAGTTTTGGCTGTGGACCACGAGTGAGGATCACGAAGCGTTCCGACCTCTTCAAATATACGAAAGACTTCGCGTGCGACAGATCTTGAAACTCAATGGAGCGCGTCGGGTGTCCGGCACAATCAAACGCCAAAGCCTTCCACACACCGTTGTCTTCAACGAGCACAAAGACTAACTCGCGGCCATCACTCGCAATATCGACGAGCCGCACGTTCGGAACATCAACAACCAGCGACCGAGTGAACGATTCGGTCTCGTAAAGCTCGATCGTTTTGGGCGGCCTTCCTGCGATTACCCACACACCTTGCGACGTCGCGACGATCCGCGAAGCATTGATGAGCGCGCCTGGTGCAGTGAACACTTCCAGCGTGTCGTTGCATGATGAAAGACGATGCAGCACACCATCGTTATCAAGCCAGAGAATCTCGCCCGCTCGAGTTACAACAGGCGTATACGCTCCGTTCGATTCGTATAAAGTGGCCGGACGCGCGTACGGCGCGAACGGGCGAACGTCGCTGGTGGACCCAGAACCACGATCTGCCTGAACAAAGAGACACGTGTCCCACTGCTCGCGAGTCTGGAACCGGTAGCTTCGCAACTGATTAGTACTCATTGCGACCTCCCGGATGCGGCACGCTTCACTTCAATCGTGCTCTCGCTGTCTTTCCAGCGAGGTAAACCACTGCGAAGAACTTTGATTGCATCAGTCGACTTGCTGGGCACAAATACGAGTTGCACCGCTAGTACGCATCTGACCCCCTCAACTTCGCGAATCCACATAACAACATCGCGCTTGAACACTGGGAGTCGTCGCTGACTTAAGCTTGGATTTATAAATGCGAGTCGTTCCTTGAGGTTGTCTTCGACGGCTTTTTTGACGGTCTCTGATTTGCGGTTTTGGTAGGTTTCAATCTCTGCCTCAACGGTAAATCCTGGATAGTTCGGAGCTGAGACGATTAGTCGAATACCCACCGGAACGTGGGGCAGTGGTGAACCACTGCGCAAGACTTTGACTCCACCGGTCTTCTCCTTCGCATATGTCAGTTGCAGTTCAAGGATTCGTTTGACGCCTTCGACTCCTCGGAGCCATGCAGCGATATCACGTTTGCTCACCGGAACACCCGGCTGGCGTGGTGTTGGACCAACAATCGCAAGTCGCTTTTTGAGTTCGTCTGCGACGGCTTTTTTTACGGTGTCGGGGCTGAGACCCTGATGAGCTTCAACTACGGTTTGAATCGTGAAGTCGCGATAATGAGGAGCTGAAACGATCAGTCGAGTACCAAGCGGAATCTGCGTGACTAACTGACGGCGTATTTCAGCAAGCCATCTTGCGGTTTCAGGCGGTTCGTCAGGTTCCGTGTCGTCGGGACGAGTTCGCATGACTACGAGCGTCACCGCGCCTGTGCGCGGCGCGCGATCGTCCGGTTCAACCACCCACGCGCGTGCGACTTCAAGCAGAGGCAATGCCATTGCGGCAGCTTCAATGTCGGCCGAACTGACCAACGCGTGCTCATCTTTCGATCGTGCGCGAGCCGTACGTCGTTGTTGTGTGAAGTCAGACGCTGCGGCGCCACCCGTGATCGGATCCGGATTGACTCCGAAGATTCCCTCTAAGCCTTTGACGTTCCACTTGCGACTGCGCGCGACACTGCCGCCTTCACCCTCGGAGACCTTGTAAGTGACACGGACTTGTGATTCTGCTTCCGGCATTCGACCGTTTATGCCGTTCCCGAACGTGACTTCATCTGTGCGCAGATCGAATTCGTATACCCGTTCGTCAGGTCCTTGTTCAGACAGTCGATCGCAGCGGCTCCACGTCTTAAAAATTCTTCCTTCCTGAACGTCGACTGTGACTGGCTGTTCACCCGCGGCGAACTTCAAGCCCGGAACGTCAAGCGCGAAATTGAAATCCGGCCATCCGTTCGCTGTGTGGATTTCCTGGTCGATCGTGCGGCCTTGTTGAATCGGAATGACGTTCGGCTCAATGCGGAGGACGCGTGGAGGACGCGGAAAACCACTCGGTGAGCGAAACTCAATCGTGAAGTCGGTATGCGACTTCTTGACGTCGTCGAGGTCCAGCAACAACACGCCGGTTTTTAGAAACCCTTGCGTTGTGTCAGACGCAACCTTCAACTGAACTTTTTCGCCAGGGGCGACAAAGGTAGCAACGAGCGGCGACCTCTTTGATTCTTCAGCCGGCTCTCTTGAAGCCGCCCCAGCCGGTGGTGGCGGTGGTGGCGCGACTCGAACACCGATGGGCCAATAAGCTCCTTCTGCGTCTTTCCCGTTTTCGCCAAAAAGTCCTGCCTTATCGCGGCAGACAAACTGCATCGCGAGCACAGTGCGCCGGCCGCCTTTCTCACCGAATGGAAGAAACGGAGTTCCTCCACGTTCATTGGTCGTCGTGTGATCGGTTTTGCGGCCACGCGGCAAGCGGGTCTCGAGTTTGTCGATTCGCCCGGGCGTCCATAGAAGTTTGTGAACCGGCGTGAAGATCGGTTCATCGGTGTCCGCGAGATAGATGGAGGCATCTTCCGGAATCACCATCGCCTTGCGATAAGTTGCAGCAGGCGAATTCGGATCCTGACGATCGGGCCAGATGAGACCGGTTGCGCTTCGCGTCCCCGACGGTGAGAGACCAAGCAGCGCCGCATACGCCGTGCGTTCATCACGACGCACATGTGACAACGAGTACAACTGCGCTTCGGCTACCCACGCCAACAACTCCATCAGCGTGATCCCGGGATCGTGTGCGTTGTGATCGGTCCACTCCGGCGCGAGAGCCGGAATGCGGGCGCGGCCGATCTCCATCAGATCCCCGAATCTTCGTTGGAAGAGGTTTGGCGCAAGTTGAGTCATGCCATAACCTCCGCCGTCTCAAACTGAATGCGAACCGGATCTTCGTCGAGCATCACGATGTCAGTCGGTTTGATTGTTCCAGGCCATGGCACTTCAACACCGTCTCCGACGTTTTCGAAAAGCTTTACTCCGGCGATGCCGTCGAGATGAGGTGCGTTGATCAAAACGTAAGCGATGTCCTCTTCTGTAGGACTCAGACCAAGGGACCAACCGTCTTTATCGACCCCGCCGTTGGTGCTGTCGAAGAAGGTCGCCAGTTGATCCTTGACCCACTTCGAAACCTGCCCCGCGTAATCCAACCTTTCGACTTCGAGGACCAGTTCGATTCGCAACTTTCGAATTCCCGGTCCGTCGATCCGCAATGCCTTTGGCGCGCTCAACGAAGTCGGAGCCGCATCGAGCAACAACCGGCGCAGTTCCCTCACCTGCGCGGCATTCGGCGTGGGTTTCTGCCCCTTCATGACAACGACGAGCCGGATGTAACCCTGCTTGAGAACAGCTCGCGCTTGCGCGATGTCGGGCGAACTTTGCAGTGCGAGATCCTCGATGTCGTTTGCAGTGACCACTCGACCGCGATGTCGCAACCGCGCGAATCCAAATCGCAGCACGCGCTCATCACTTTCCGGCGGAGCGCCACCTGCCGCCTGATCGGCAGCAAAAACTGCTTCGACACTTTCAACCGGTGAGACGAGATTCAATGTCGTACGATCAGCGATTAAGTTTCCCGGGACGGTGCTGCTTGCCCCTGAACCGACTTCAGTTCGGGAATACTTAAACGCCACGATCGAGTCGCGACCGATCGGAGGAATGCGGCCGTGGATGCCGTCGCCAAAACGGATTTCACCTTCCTTTTCGTCGAGTGCGTAGACTCGCTCCGTTGGCCCCTCATCGTCCGGATCGGTTACTTTCTTCCACAAGACCCAATCGCCGTCTAAGTCGTCGGGCTTAGTCAACACCAGGTTCGCATCAGTCTTTACGAGTGCTTCGCGTTCTTCTTCACCAAGCGGCTCGCGCACGCGCAGTTCGAGTGTGTCGCGCAATACAGGTGGACGCGCCAAACGCAGCGTGAGATTTGGTGAACCGTCCGAAGAACCGACGAGCTCGCGCGTGAGCGTCTCGGTCGCGCTTGCGAAGACAGCGTTGAGATAGGCGCCTCGCAGCGAAGGAATCCAATCTCCTTGAGTTTTCGGAACAAGGCGCAACCAGGTTCGCGAACGACCAAACAAGTCGCTGAGTGTCGGCGGCACTGAAAAGGACATCGAAAGCACACCGCTTTCACCCAAAGCTCTCGTTGCGTCCTCAGCAACGATCGGTTTGAAGTGACCGGTGCGTAGCGCTTCGATTCGCATCGGCGCAAATGCAGTGTGGTCGTGTTCCGCTTCAACGAGCAACAACACGTTCACTGGACTCTCAGAGACAGTTGCATCAAGACCGATGAAGAGCGAACGTCCTGTGTCTAGTGTGACTGGACCGGCGGGAGGCGCCGGTGTTGCGGCGGCCGCAGTTGGATCAGTCGAGGTGTGCTTCTGACATTCGCATTGCGGTGGACACTCCGGAGTAGTTGTTGTCGAAGTTACCTTGCCGGAGAGTCGTCCCAGCATGAGGCCGAGAGGAACAAAGGCTTCAACGATCGCTCCTCCAGTGCTATTGGCATCGCTCTGATCGAGAATTGAACCGCTGTCCTGCGTCAGGATGTACTTCGGCAGCGCGGGATCGCAAACGTTGTAAGAGATGGTTAGCTTGACGACCGACGGAGGGCTTATCCCTTCCAACGATCGTTCAACTGTCTGTTTTGTGACTCCCGCTGTTCCAGTGGGTGAGGTTGTTACCGTTACCGTCTCGCGCCCGTAGTCACCACCCACCAAACGTCCGCGAATCCAAAAGTTAGTCTTGCCGGCCCAGTCCGAGGAAGCGATGTCGGACGGCACTTCGAAACGGAGCGCACCTGTTGATTTCAAGTGACCGGTCTCATCGAGGGTGACGTCGAGACCCCACCAACCTTTCCCATTCCAGTATTCCCACGACAACTCTGGATTTGTGGAAGTGTCGCCGAGCATTCGCGACCACAATCCGACAACCGCAACAAGCACGAAATCCGCGTTGGCGCCAGGTACAGGCGGTGCGCTCCAATCGGTAGTTAAAACGACGAGAATAGGATGATCGCCGCCGGCGACGCTGAAAGCCTTGCCCCTTTTTACTTGGTTTGCGGGCGAAGCATCAGGAAAAATCAAGTTGGCGCGATCAAGAAGCGCGGCGTCCCAATTATTGTTGGCCGAGCTCAGGCGCATGAAGGGTGCAATTCGGCCATTCAGGGGCACTGAATTCCAATAGTTAGCACCGACCACAG
>DASZDV010000582.1:0-3247 GCA_035941575.1 Pyrinomonadaceae bacterium | reverse complement strand
GGGTTCAAGATGGCGGGTGGGTTGTTGGTTTCGCTCAAGCCCGGTGCGGCGTTGGTGATGGAGCAGACGCGTATGGCGCAAGGAGTTTGGCTGCCTCGGTTTGCGCAAATCAATTTGTCGGTGAAGGTGTTGTTGTTTGCGGGAGGGGATTTCAATAAGACGATTGAGTGGAGTGACTACAAACACTTTTCGGGTGATGTGAAGGATTACAAGATCGAAGGTCCCGCTAGCGTTAAGCCGTTTTAAATAGAATCGAGTTATGAGCAGCGCACAATTTTAGGGGGATTGACGACCTACAGCGATGAGTGAGCAAGTTACGGTAATGAATAAACAGGTCACGGTAATCGGTGGTGGACTGGCGGGAGTGGAGGCGGCGTGGCAGGCTGCGCGGTGTGGTGCGCGGGTTGTGCTCTATGAGATGCGCCCGCTCAAACAAACACCCGCACATCGCACAGACAAACTCGCCGAAATCGTCTGCTCAAACTCACTCAAGTCTGACGAAGTAGGAACAGCCTCATACCTATTGAAGGAAGAACTGCGTCGCGCAGGCTCACTCGTTATGGAAGCGGCGATGGAAACGCGTGTTCCAGCCGGCGCGGCACTCGCAGTCGATCGTCACAAGTTCGCCGAACTCATAACCGAGCGCATCGAAAATGAACCCTTGATTCGCATCGTGCGCGATGAAATGAAAACAGTTCCCGAGGACCAGATCACAGTCATCGCCACCGGACCGTTATCTTCCGACGCGCTCACCAACGAGATCATGAAGTTAACCGGCAGCGATCAGATGTACTTCTACGACGCGATCGCTCCAATCGTCTCCGCCGATTCGATCGATACGTCCATCGCTTTCCGCGCCGCGCGTTACGATAAAGGCGGGGACGACTATCTCAACTGTCCATTCGACCAGCAGCAATACGCGCAGTTTTACGAAGCATTAAAAGAAGCCAACAGCGTCCCGTTGCAGCGTTTTGAGCAGACGCGGTGGTTCGAAGCGTGTCTCCCGATCGAGGAGCTGGCGCGCCGCGGCGTTGACACCTTGCGCTTCGGACCAATGAAACCAGTCGGATTGCGCGATCCACGCACAGGCCGCGAGCCGTACGCCGCAGTGCAGTTGCGACAGGAAAATTTAATGGCCGACGCATACAGCCTCGTGGGGTTTCAGAATCATCTACGATACGGCGAACAAGCTCGAGTGCTGCGGCTAATTCCAGGATTACAGAACGCGGAGTTTCTCCAGTTTGGGCAGATACATCGCAACACTTATATTTGTTCGCCACGCGTGCTGCGAGCGACGATGCAGATGCGCGACCGGCCAAACGTCTTTTTTGCCGGACAGATCACGGGCGTCGAAGGTTACGTCGAATCGGTAGCGATGGGTTGGCTCGCCGGCGTAAACGCAACGCGGCTTGCATTCGGACGTGAACTGGTTGAAGCACCGCCGGAGAGCGCAACAGGAGCCCTGGCGCATTACGTGTCGCACGCGGACACGAAAAACTTTCAACCGGTGAATATCACTTTCGCGCTTTTGCCTCCGCTCCCTGAACCTGCAAAGCGCGGCTCTCGTAAAAAGCGTGAACGCAGGCAACTACAGGTCGAAATGGCCTTGAAAGAATGGGACGAGTGGCTCACTCAGCATCACCAACAAAAAGAAACCGCATCCGTCTGATACTCCTCGGCGCGATCGCGGCAGTCTTGTTTGCCGCTGCTTTGCCCGTCTTCAGTCAGTCAGGACGACAACCGCCGGTCAAGGGACCCAAACCCAAGCCGGTCGCGGATCCAAACAGGCCCGGGTCTCCAACATCTCCTTCAGCTCCATCAAGCAGAGTCAGTGACGAGATCGATCCGAACGACGTAGTTCGCATCAGTTCCAACCTCGTTCCAATTCCCGCTTCAGTAATCGACAAGCGCGGCAACGCGGTCGTGAATCTCAAGTTGGAAGATTTCGAACTTCACGTTGACGGACAGTTGCGTCCACTCAGCGATCTCTCGCGATCGGAGACGAGTGTGCGGCTAGCAGTGTTGTTCGATAACAGTGGCAGTCTCGACGCAGCGCGTGAATTCGAGAAGCAGGCGGCCATACGGTTTTTCCGCAAGGTAATGCGCAGCAAAGACGAAGCGGCGATCTATTCGATCGAGACGGACAGCTACCTGGCCCAGGCACTGACTTCCGACGTGCTTCGTCTCCAACAAACAATCGCAATGTTTGGTAGACCCGAAGGTGGCACCTCACTCTTCGACGCAATCGTCAACGCTTCTTCCTATCTAAAACCCTACTCCGGTCGCCGTGTGTTAGTGCTTGTTTCTGACGGAATTGAAACTACGAGTCGCATTACCGATTTCGATGTTGTTGTGCAGCGAGTGTTAGCAGACGATTGCCAGGTCTATGTGGTCCAAACCGGATTGTACGAAGGCGCCAATCTTCGTGCGCTCGCCGCCGAGCGACGAATGGAGCAGTTGACCTCACAAACGGGCGGCGCCGTCTACGTTCCCAAAACAACCGATCAGCTCGATATCGCCTTCGATCAGATCGCTGCGGATCTGGCTCATCAGTACGTGCTGAGTTACTACCCAAACACCGACAACCGCGACGGTCGTTTGCATGTGTTGGATCTGAGAATCAAAACACGAAATGATGTTCGTGTTCGTTCGCGAAAAGGCTATTATGCTCCGAAGCCGGCAGTCTCGGCGGGCTGGTAGTTTTTCTGAACGAGATGGAAGAACTGATCGAGCAATTCCTCGAACACCTGCGCTACGAGCGCAACGTCAGCGCCCACACCTTACGCAATTACACCAGCGACCTCGAACAGTTTCTCGACTTTCTCGCTCCGATCGATTCCGCAACTAACCGACGAAACACGCCGTCAATAACGCAGATCGACCATTTAACGATTCGCGAGTGGCTCGCGGCGCTTCACACCGCGCAAAAAAAGAAGGCCTCCGTCGCTCGCAAGCTCGCGGCGCTGCGCACGTTTTTTCAGTTCCTCGTGCGTGAAGGAATGCTGGAGCTCAACCCCGCAAAACTCGTCGCCACGCCGAAGCTCGAGAAGAAGCTGCCAAAACATCTCTCGATCGAAGAGGCGATCAGGTTTATCGAAACTCCCGATCCGGAAACAGATCTCGGCAAGCGCGATCGTGCGATGCTCGAGTTGATGTATGCGACTGGCGTGCGTGTCGCTGAGTTAACGACGCTCAATATTGCGGATGTTGATTTCAGGAACCAGTTAGTGCGTGTAACCGGGAAGCG
>DASZDV010000581.1:0-2774 GCA_035941575.1 Pyrinomonadaceae bacterium | reverse complement strand
AATGATGTTCTCAACGTCTTCGCCGACGTAGCCCGCTTCAGTTAGCGTTGTCGCGTCGACGATCGTGAATGGAACGCTCAACATACGCGCGAGCGTTTGCGCCAGCAGCGTCTTGCCTGTGCCGGTGGGACCGATCAGCAGGATATTTGCTTTTTGGATCTCGACGTCTGAACGACGGCGGCCGAGTTCGATACGCTTGTAGTGTTGATAAACGGCGACGGCCAGGCGCTTCTTTGTTTCCTCCTGGCCGATCACGTATTCGTCTAAGAAACTTTTAATCTCGCTGGGCTTCGGCAGCGGCGGGCGAGTGGCTACGGACTCTGCCTGCTGATCGTCGGTGATGATCTCATTGCAGATGTCGATGCACTCGTTGCAGATATAGACAGTCGGACCGGCAATGAGCTTCTTAACTTCATTCTGAGATTTACCGCAGAATGAGCAGCGCAGAGTATCATCGGTTCGTCTCACCATAATCTAGCTAGCGGAAGCTCCTTTGGGGTTGGTGGCGGCCTTATTCCCGGTGCGCGATAACCTCGTCTATTAAACCATATTCCTTCGCCTGCATGGCAGACATTATTTTATCGCGCTCAACATCGCGCTCGACCGTGTCATACGTTTGACCAGTGTGTTTGGCGATGATCTGTGACGTCAGCTCGCGCATGCGCAGGATCTCTTCAGCCTGAATACGAATATCAGTTGCCTGGCCTTGTGATCCGCCTGATGGTTGGTGAATGAGGATACGAGAGTTGGGAAGAGCGAAGCGTTTTCCTTTAGCGCCTGCGGCCAGCAACAGTGCAGCCATCGAAGCGCATTGGCCGACACAGATCGTCGTGACGTCGGGCCGGATGAATTGCATCGTGTCGTAGATCGCCATTCCTGCCGTAATCGAACCACCAGGTGAATTGATGTAGACGTTGATGTCCTTTTCGGGATCTTCGGCTTCTAAGAACAGGAGTTGGGCTACGATTAGGTTGGAGATCTGATCGTCGATCGGGGTACCCAGAAAAATAATATTGTCTTTCAACAGCCGTGAGTAGATGTCGAAGGCGCGCTCGCCTCTCGAAGTCTGCTCAACGACCATGGGGACTAAAGCCATATCTATTTATTCCTTACTTGTCTCTGGTTCTGAGTCTTTGGATTCAGTCCACTCAGCGTCGGTGATGTTTGCGTTTTCAATCAGAATTTCAAGCGCTTTACGATTGCGCAATCTGTGCGCGATGCTACGTTCGCCTCCACTCTTTGTCAAGGCAGCGCGCACTTGCTCTTTTGATTGTCGTGACGCAGTTGCAAGTGCATCGATCTCAGCCTCCACTTCTTCGTCCGAGACCGCGATATTCTCGGCGTCAGCAATCTGTTCCAACAGCATTGTTGCACGCACATCTTCTTCCGCTTGCACCTTCAACTCTTCGCGCGCGCCTTCCCAATTCAAGTCATGACCGCGCGGATCGACACCGCGTCCGATCATTTCACGCACCACGCTTTGTAGACGTTGATTCGTTTGTTGTTCGACCAAACTTTCCGGCACTTCGAATTGATGTCCTTCGATCAATTTGCGCACGAGATCAGCTTCGAGCTTGCGATCGGACTCAACTTTAGCGCGCAGTTCGAGGTCCTGGCGGATCTTGGACCTTAATGTTGAGACAGAATCGAAGTCATAGCCGAGACTTTTGACCCATTCATCGTCGAGGTCGGGAAGCTCTTTGCGTCGCACTGACGTAATTTCCGCTTCGTATTCGACTTTTTTGCCCGCAAGCCCGGGAGAACTGAAGTCTTGCGGGTATTCGACTGTGAAACTCTTCTTGTCGTCAGGGCGAGTGCCGAGGAGATTGTCTGTAAACTCCTGTTGCACGCCTTGGCCACCGAGCACGACTTCAACGTCGTCAACTTTGATCGGTTCTTCTTCAGGTTGATCAACCCAATTACCACGGGCGTTGATTGTGACCGTGTCGCCGAGTTCAGCCGCGCGGTCTTCAACGGGTTGCAGTGACGCAGACGCGTCGCGCAGACCTTCGATTGTCTTTTCCACGTCTTCGTCGGTGATTGGACGTGTGCGTCGTGCAGCGTCGAGGCCCTTGTATTTGTCGAGCTTGATCTCCGGCAGGACTTCGACGCCAACTTTAACGGTGATTGGTTCTTCGCCGAGATGTTCGAGTGCTCCGGTGTTGTCGAGTTCCACGTTGGGTTCGCCGATAGCTGCGAGTGAGTGTTCGCCGATGGCGTTATTGACGGCTTCGGGAAGCAGTTCGCGCAACACTTCGGTGCGAATTTCGTTCTTGTAGCGCGTGCGGATGACTGAACGCGGGGCGTGGCCTGGTCTAAAGCCCGGAACTTTCGCGGCCTTGCTGTATTCGTCGCTGATACGATCGTAGGTGCTGCGTATGAGCGAAGGTTCAATCTCGATCTTGATCTCCTTGCGAGTTTCGGAGACGTCGGTAAATTCAGTCTTCATTCGTTTTCGGTCATCAACTTTCTGCCGTAGTTAACAGTCAACAGTAAACAGCAAACAGTCAATCGTCTGTCCACCGTTTGCTGTCTACTGTTCGCTGTTGGTGCGAAAGGGGGGACTCGAACCCCCACACCTTTCGGTACCAGATCCTAAGTCTGGCGCGTCTGCCAATTCCGCCACTTTCGCATCGTTAGGAAACGCTTTTTCAAAACGAAAAAAAGAATAGCACGCAGGATCGCTTAAGTCATTTTAGTGGGTAGTGGAGGATGGCGGCTCTGCCGCAGCACAGTGCGGTAAGGCTTTGCCTTTTAGAGTGCAGCGGAGGATG
>DASZDV010000580.1:0-6709 GCA_035941575.1 Pyrinomonadaceae bacterium | reverse complement strand
GATCGTTCCGCGGTGGTGGATCGTTGCGTGGCGGTGGATCGTTGCGCGGCGGCGGATCGTTCCGCGGTGGCGGATCGTTACGCGGCGGTGGATCGTTCCGCGGCGGTGGATCGTTGCGCGGAGTTTCGGTGCGTGGCGGTGGATCGTTGCGCGGCGGCGGATCGTTACGTGGTCGTGGCTCGGACCGTGGCGCGGGCTCCGAACGCGGCTGAGGTTCTGAACGCGGAGGAGGCTCGTTGCGTGGCTCCGAACGGGGTTGGGGATCGGGGCGTGAAGGCGGATCAAAACGCTGTGGGGGATCGGGGCGTGGTGTTTCCCGACGCGGTTCCGGTCGTGGCTCAGAACGCGGCTGTTCAGAGCGTGTAGGAGGTTCGTTGCGCGGCTCAGAACGAGGTGGATCGTTGCGTGGTGGTGGATCGAAGCGCGGCTGTTCAGAGCGTGTAGGAGCTTCGTTGCGGGGTGAGGTGTTCTCGATTCCTTGTTGTCCCCGCATGCGTTTTTCAGCACCCTCAGGCAGTGTCGGACGTACAACTCGAACTGGACGATCTTCTCTTGTGGGTTGATCGTTCCGCGGCGTGTTCGGGTCGTTCCGTGGCGAGGTCGTGTCGGGATCGGTTCTCGGAGAATTTGTATTTGGATCGTTCGCTGGTGAATTTGGGTTTTGATCCCCTGTCCTCGGTGACCCACGGTTCGGATCACCTGGCCTGAACGGACGCCCGACGGGTTCGTTCGCTGCCGGCGCGTTCGCATTCGGGTTCGTAGTTGTCGTGGCCGCTGGATTACCTGCGGGCGCGTTTCCAACCTGTCCCGGTTCACCGTTGCGCGGCTCTCGACCACGGTACATTCGCGAGCGTCTCAGATCCTCATCAAGCGAAGCTCCGGGCGTTCGCTCCGCAGCACCGGTAGGACCATCCGGTAACTGTATTCCACGCGGCGTATTCCCGGCGCCAGTGTTAACACCACTGCGTCGCGGTATCTCCGCGATCTCAGGCGTCGACTCGATGACTCTCCTAGCGATCGGTTCAGCCGCGCCAGTTCCACCGCCGGTTTCAAAATCTCTGCGTGGCACGCGTGTCACACCACGCCACGTTTTGTAATCAGAAATTCGTCCCGTTGGCTGACCGGCTCCACCACCCGGTTGGCCAGCCCCGGGTTGACCGGAACCACCTCCAGGGCGACCACCATAGCCACCTCCAGGACGACCACCCGCATACCCGCCTCCACCGCCACCATAAGGTCGTCGATCATGTCGATCATTGTGACGGTAATAACGTGAGTGCGGATCGCGCTGGTAGTAAGACAACGGATACCAGCAGATATCGTTTCCGAACGAGAAGTTAAGCGATACAAACGCGACCAGCGCCGGACGCCACCAACTGCGATTGCGGTAATACCTACTGCGCGGCACCCACGCCCACGCATTGTTACGGTAAACCCAACGGCCGTAGTGATACGGCGCCCAACCCCACGGCTCGTATCCAACCCAGGTCCAACCATACGGCGAACACCAAACCCAATGGCCGTATCGATACGGCGCCCAATCGTAGTACGCGCTTATCACCTGCGGATGCGGCTGCCAGATCCAACCGAAATCATCGGTGTACGACCATTGACCGTAAGCAGCAAGATCCTCAGCGCCCCACACGTACTGGTCGTAGTACCGATCGTCGTAACGGAGTCGTTGTGCGAGATAGCGCTCGCGATCGTTCACCCAATCGTCGATCGTGTCGGGCGCGCCCGCAGCGAAAAACTCCCAATCGCCGGCAGTTTCACCCTCGAGGATCAACTCGGCAGCGCGGCCATCGCGCAGCGTGAAGCCCGAAGTGTCAGAATAGATGCGAGCCGCGCCGCCCCCGCGGACGGCCAAACGCACGCGCCCGTCCTGCGGCACGTCGATGCGATAGAGTCCGGGTTTTTCGGCGGCGATCGTCGTGCGTGGCGCATCGACCTCAAAGTATTCGCGGCTACGGTCAAACTTAACGAGTCGAACAATGGCTGTTCCTTCGAGTACGCTGAGCGCTATGCCTTCGTCGCGCAGCGTCACGACGCGCACAATCGTGTTGGGCGCAATTCGAACGAAGTTGCGCGCGTCAACCTGTATTTCCATGCGACTCTCTTTGTCGGTAGCAAGCGTGTCGCCCTCGACGAGTGGAAAGTTGAGCCGCGCGCGTTCCCAGCTCTGGTTGTCCTTGCGCTTGAGATTCACGTCGCCCGTAACCAGACTGATGCGGACGACGCGGGCCTTTACGTCGTAATCATCAGGCTCATCATCGTCGGCGGGTTGGGCGATTACGTTGATCGTGAAAAACGTGAGTAGAAAAGCGAGAAGGCTGGCGTTAAGTCGGGAGACTTTCATGGTCCTGCTCCTTGTTGGTTGTCGCGCCGTTACGTTTGGCGACCTGGAACGTGGCAAAGCGTATGCCCGCGAACGACTTAGATGGAGCGCAACTAAAGAATTGAGATCCCTCAAGCGTCACATTTCGAATCCGGTTTGTTAATTTGAGCATTCTCAAGTTGAAGCGTTCGTTGTAGCAGTGTTGCATGGTTGAGTGAGGTGTCTGAGACGGTGCGGCGGTAGCACGATATGGTGTGCGACTTTGACGTGATAGTTGTTGGTGCAGGGATTAACGGCGCGGGCATCGCGCGCGATGCGGCGATGCGCGGGCTGAAGGTGTTGTTGATTGATAAGAGTGATGTGGGTGGTGGAACGAGTGCCGGATCGACGCGCCTGATCCATGGAGGTTTGCGATACCTCGAACACTTTGAGTTTGGGTTAGTTCGGGAGTCGCTGCGGGAACGTGAGACGTTGTTGAGAATTGCGCCACATCTGGTGCGGCCGCTGCCGATAACGATTCCGATCTACAACCGTGGGGAGCGTGGGCGTGCGACGATTCGAGCGGGGATGATTGCGTATGACCTGCTTTCGTGGGGAAAGACGTTGCCGAAACATCGGATTCAGTCGGCGGCGGAGACGTTGAGAGAGATGCCGGGGTTGAATCGTGAAGGGTTGTTAGGGTCGGCGGTTTATTTTGACGCGCAGGTTGAGTTTGCGGAGCGTTTGGTGGTTGAGAATGTTTTGGCGGCGGTGGAGTGTGGGGCCACAGTTCGGACGTATTCGCGGGTGGTTGAGCTGCTAATCGAAGGTGGCGCGGTGCGAGAGGTTATTTTGGAAGGGAATTTTAGGAATACCGTCCGAGCGAACGTTGTAATTAACGCTGCTGGGCCGTGGGTTGACCGCTTATTGGATTTTAGCGAACAAGAGAGTAAGCCACTGATCGGTGGAACGAAGGGGAGTCATGTGGTGGTCGCGCCGTTTGAGGGCGCGCCGGCACGAGCGGTTTATCTGGAAGCGGTGAGCGACCAACGGCCGTTCTTCGTTATTCCGTGGAACGGAAACTATCTGATCGGAACCACGGACGTTCGATTTGAAGGAAATCCGGATCATGTGTGTTGCGAACCTTGGGAAATCGATTACCTGCTGAACGAAACGAACCGCGCGTTTCCGGTGGCGGGACTGACGCGCGAGAACGTTCTTTACACTTATTCCGGTGTGCGGCCGTTGCCGTTTACGACGAAGGATGACGAGCAAAGCATCACCCGACGGCATTTCATCCGCGAGCATCCGCAGGCCAGCAATCTGATTTCCATCGTTGGCGGCAAGTTAACTACCTATCGCGGGCTTGCTGAAGATTGCGTCGACCTGGTGTGTCGAAAACTGGGACGGAGATTTACACGGATAGACACGGCACACTTTCCATTGCCGGGCGCTGTGGATTTCTCTTCTTTGGTGCGCGAGTTTCGCGAGTTTACGGAACCTGTTCATGATCGGCTGCTGCGTGTCTATGGAGCGCGAGCTGCCGAAGTCGCAGAACTTGCAAAACGCAACGACGAACTGGCGAAGCCATTCAACAAAGCTCAGAACGCCCTCGCCGCCGAAATCATCTTCGTCTTCGAACGTGAATTCGCAACGACTCTCGCCGACTGCTTCTTGCGGCGCACAATGCTCGGATTGAACGCCGACCTCGGCCTCAACGACATCGACGCCGCCGCTAGTATTTGCAAAAGCTGGCTCGGCTGGAGCGACGAACGCGCACGTGAGGAGATTGAGTCGTATCGAAGCGCGGTGTCGAAGTTCACGCCGTGTGACGGTTACGCGACGTGAGGCTTACGCCGTTTGACAAAGCGATTTCATAACGGCCAGCGAACCGCGCGCGAAGCGTTTCTGAAACATTCGCCCAACAGGAAAGCCCACTTTCACCAAACTATGATGCGGCGTGGAAAACGCCAGAATGTCGTACCAAACACTGTCCTCTTCACGCTGCCACTCGATCAGAAAACGTTCCTCGCCACGCTCAACGTGGTCCGTCAATGCGCCGTACGCAAAACCAAAACGCTTTACGGGTCCGTCTTCATCGACTATGTAAACAACGCGGCACGCATTGAGCGACCACATCCCGCACGCCCACGCCTTAACTGCGACAGTGGTGCCCTGTTCAAGCTTCACACCGCGCGGCACAAGTGAAACCCATCCAAGATCGAATTGCTGCCAGTGCTTCAACGCGTCAACCGCACACTCGTAAACCTTTTCACCGTGCCCGAGTTGAATGCGATTGTGATCGACTGTGTACCCCGGCGGCGGAGTAGATCGTGTAGCTCCCACTTCGCTGTAAGTGAATGGCTCGTTTGACTGGTGCGAAATGAAGTTTGCGACGTCGCGGTCTGAGGGTTCGCGCAGCGTGAACATCAGCCAATCCGATCGTCGTTCTTACGCGCGCGAGGGTGATGCCGGTCGTAAGCCGACCGCAAGTGGACGTCCGTAATGTGCGTGTAGATCTGCGTCGTAGAGATGTCGCTGTGGCCCAACAGTGCCTGTACCGAACGCGAATCGGCGCCATGTTGCAGCAGGTGCGTCGCAAAGCTATGCCGCAGCGTGTGTGGTGAAACGTTCTTGATCCCGGCGCGTTCTGCGTAACGTTTGATCATGGACCACGCGAGATGCCGTGTGAACGGTTTGCCTCGATTGAGAAAAACGTGCGGCAGCGTCTGTCGGCCATATTCAGATTTCGCCGCGGCATGCTGTTGCAACCAGTGAATCGCACTTTTGCCGAGCGGAACACGCCGTTCCTTGCTGCCTTTGCCGTGACAAACGACCAGGCCCGCGAACAGATCGACATCCGCCTGCTTCAGATTGACAAGCTCCGACACGCGCAAACCCGTGGCGTACATGACCTCCAGCACCGCACGGTCGCGAATGCCTTCGGCCGTTGTGATGTCGGGCGCAGCGAGTAGGCGGTTAATCTCTTCCTCGGTGAGAAACTTTGGCAAGTAACCGAAGCGTTGCGGAGTATCGAGGTCTTCCGCGGGGTGGCGCTTGATGTGGCCGTCGAGCATGAGGAACTTATAAAAACCGCGCGTAGCACTGACAGCACGAGCGATCGAAGTGGGCGCGAGTCCGTCTCGCGAAAGACTTGCGATCCATTTGCGCAAGTCTGCGCGCGTCAGCTCGA
This sequence comes from Pyrinomonadaceae bacterium, assembly GCA_035941575.1. GTDB lineage: Bacteria > Acidobacteriota > Blastocatellia > Pyrinomonadales > Pyrinomonadaceae > PSRF01. Next base: position 1,202 of record DASZDV010000580.1, on the reverse strand, counting down.
TAAGGTCTTTCTTGTTTTGCGTGGCCCAGGTTTGTAAACGCGTGAGGTCGCGTTCGTAGCTGGCGATGCTGTGTTGCGCCAGTCCTTTCTCAACCTGGATGTAAGTCAGGAATTCCTTTAGGAAGTCACGCTTCATTCGTAGCGCAGGCATTCGATTGGATCGAGCCGCGATGCTTTGCGTGCCGGCCATACACCAAAGATCAATCCCACGCCGATTGAAACCGTCAACCCTGAAACGACTGCCCACGTAGGAATCGACGCCGGCAGGCTCGGAATCAACAGCATCAGGATCTGGCTGGCGCCAGCCGCCAGAATCACGCCAAGCACACCGCCCAAAAACGTCAACATCATCGCTTCAAACAGAAACTGCCGCACGATGTCCCGCCGGCGAGCGCCAATTGCTTTACGCACCCCGATCTCTTTCGTGCGTTCGGTGACACTCACGAGCATGATGTTCATCACGCCAATGCCACCGACAAGCAGGCCGAGACTCGAAATCGCGATGGCAATGAGTCCGACCATCGCCGTGATGCTATCAAACTGTTCGATAAATTTGTCGGCTGTTTTGATGTCGAAGTTGTTTGGGTCGCCAAATTTCACCTGGCGACGGCGGCGCAGAATCTCTTCAGACTGCGTTAGTGCTTCCTGAACTTCTCCCGATCGACCGCGAATTACAAGCAGCAGGTAACCTTTAGCAGGCGCGATTTTCTGCGCCGTGCGAAACGGAATGTAGACCGCGTTGTCTTCTTCGTTCTCGCCGAAGAATCCCGCTTTACGTTTCTCCAGCACGCCCACAATCTCGAAGTTGTAGCCGCCCATGCGCACTTGTGTTCCCGCAATCTGATTGGAAGCGGGGAAAAGCGCGTCCGCAGCGTTGACGCCAATCACCATCACGTTTGCACGCTGCTGATCGTCGGCTTCGGTGATGAAGCGTCCCTCTTTTAAGACGATGTTCGTGATGTCGGCGTAGTTTGGAGAAACGCCTGAAGTGTTTCCCCAGCGATAGTTATGGCCCTGGTAAGTAATGTTGTCATCGAATGGTCCACCACCGTAACCGACGTTAGGAGCAACGTGGGCCACGTCTTCTACGGCGGGAGCCTGGGCTTTTATAGCCTCTACGTCGGCGATTGTAAGTGGCTTACGTAAGCGTTCGGAACGATCTTCGCTGGTTCGTGGTCCAGTTGAGAGGTGAAACGCATAAA
>DASZDV010000579.1:0-7169 GCA_035941575.1 Pyrinomonadaceae bacterium | reverse complement strand
TTACCTCGTCGAGTTAAGCTGTTGGCGCGGCCGGTTGAAGTAACGCATCGAGTTGATCGCCGGGTAGCGTTTCAACTGGTTCGAGTCCTTTGCGAAAAATTCTCGCACCGGAAGTTCCTTTCAATAAGGTAACGCCGTCCTGAATGCGCAGCATTGCACCTTCGCGCAATCCGGCGACGGGCGTGCTGTCCTCTTCGAGAAACTGAAGAATGCGTTGTTCGCGTGTTTCTCCCATGTGAGTTGAGTTCAAATCGGGATCGAGATAGTGAGGGTTAATTTGAAACCAAACCAAACCGAGTGCGTCGAAAGACGGCGGCTGGACGATTGGCATGTCGTTAGTTGTTTTGATTGTCGGCGCCGCGACGTTGGAACCCGCGCTCGATCCGATGTAGGGCGTGCCGGCGGATACGCGCTTGCGAATCGGATCGAGTAGCTCGAGAGCGTAAAGCGCTTTTAAGAGTCGAAATGTATTTCCGCCGCCGATGAAGATGGCGTCAGCTTCGTTGACGGCGCGCACCGGATCCGGTGCAGTGTGAATTGACGAAAGCTCAAAACCAAGGCGTGTGAAACGCTCGCGCGCAGCGGCTGCGTAAGTGTCGCGATCGTGGAGGGCGAACGGAACGAATAAGACACGCTTCACGTCGCCGAGAAAGTCGGTAATTTCACTCGCCGCATGATCCAAATATCCGCTGCCGTGCAAAGTCGAGTTACTAATGAGTAATAGCTGCATAAATCGCGCCTCCAACGAATGGCATCCACTTCTCGTCAGCTTCTGCGTACGTACAGGTGTACCGAAAACAGCCGAGCTACCTCTCGAAATCTCGTGTTTGCCGCAATTATTGCACTTTCAACGGGCGGCATCGAAGTTGCCAAAACACTGTTAGGCTAATCGACAGTCTAATAGTGTGTGTTTGAGGAGCGCAGTAAGATGGCAAAAGCAAAGACGAAGACCAGTCACGAATCGAAAGTAACAACTGATCACGAAGAAATCCAAAACTGGGTAGAAGAGCGCGGAGGAACTCCCGCGACAGTGAAAGGAACTGAAAGGGGTGGCTCGGCGCTGCTGAGAATCGACTACCCTGGCTATTCAGGTGAAGACACTCTTGAAGCTATTACGTGGGAAGAGTTCTTCGAGATCTTCGACGAGAACAACCTCGCCTTCCTTTATCAGGAGGCGACTGAAGGTGGTGGAAAGAGCCGGTTCTCGAAGTTCGTAAATCGCGACGCACGCAAATAAACGCACGCAATTAAACGCGGACGAGTGTGAAAGGCGAGATGGTAATAGCGGCCTATTACCATCTCCAGTTCACGTAGTAGGCGTTTGCGAGTCTGTTCAGATCGCTTCTGACCCTGGCCCAATCAGATTCGGCGTCGCCGCCTAGACGGTGCGAGCGCATGAAGGCGTTGATTGAGCGTCCGCGGTTCAATACTTCGCGTGTGAGTCCGGGAGCCGCTTGGCGATCTTCGGCACGATCGCGGAGACGATCCGTCGCCTCTTCAAATCTTTTTACAAAATCGTTGATCTCGTCTTCGGCGCGGGTGCCGTTCAGGCGGCTATGGTCCAACGCACGGTCCAATGAACTCTTGAATCGATCCGTATCGGTTTCGAGGTCTCTGATAATCTCGCGCACGTTACCGCGATACCAGGGCCGTTGTGCAAAAGTGTTAGTGATGGAAGCTAGAAGGGTAATCGTGAGTAGTGTTGCCAGCGTGATGGCGCTCTTCATTTTGATGTCCCTCCGGGTAGACGTTTGTTACAGCGAGCGGCGCGCAGTATACCGTATGTAAGGGCTCGACCCTTTTTCTTAAAATCTTTCGGGACTCGATCCCTGGTTTTTCTGTCGCCCTTTCAGGGCTCGATTCTTTTTTCTTAAGATCCCAGGGGCGGCGTTCGCCGCCCCTGGCTACCTTATGCCGCGCCTTCGGCGCTCCGCGCCCAAACAAGCGGCACGTCACAGTCCGCGCGAGTCGCCTTCGGCGCTCCGCGCGCAAACAAGCGACACGTCACACGCGAGTCGCCCTTCGGCGCTCCGCGCGCAAACAAGCGACACGTCACACGCGAGTCGCGCCTCCGGCGCTCTTCACTTTTGCGGAAGGCAGCTCGCGGCGAGTTCGCGTTTGCTGATTCGCCCTGTCTTGTATGTGATGTCTTGAGGAGCAACGGTTGGCGTCAGTGGCGGCGGTGGTGCGCCGCGCGGCGCTAACCATAACTCCACCTCAAACGACTCACGATATCCACCATTCAAAGTCGTCACACGATCAGGTGAAACGCCGCGCGACAGGTTCATGTAATCTTTGATTCGCTTGGCCCGTAGCTCCGCATACCCTCGCCGCGGATAGTGTGGCCGGCGAAGTGGGTAATCAGATCCACACGATGAATAACACCTTCCGTCGTACACAACTACATACGCGTTCAGCTCAGGATTTTCCTGCACGAAGATCGTGAAGTTATCAACCCGCGCTTGTTCATCTTCCCAGCAGATCGAGCCGAATGTTTCGAAGAGAAAGTTACTCACACCCACGATCGTCGTCGACGTGCCGGACGTCGAATGGTTCGGACACTCGAATGAATAACCGCTTACATCGACCTTAGCGAAAACCTTGCCAATCATGTCGGCAGGCACCTCAACGGTAATCGTATCCGTACCCTGGCCCGCAACAATTTTTCCCGATGACAATCGCCACGCAAACGTGGGCCGCGTCTGTTTCTGATTCGACTCGATAGCGGCTCTGATCTGAAATGGCGCATCCGGTCTCGGAACATAACCCGGAGACAAAACCCGAAGAAACGGACACTCCGAAACGTCTTCCGGTTTCGCGCTCCGCGTAGGTGACGGCGGCGTTGCTCCGCGCGGAACGATCCACAACTCTGTCACCGCCTTCTCACGTGCACCGCCGTCGATGGTCACGATTCTCTTGTAATCAAAAAACTCCGAGAGCGATGAGGAGGCTTGACTGGCTCTCATGTGGCCATACGACCGGTCATAGATTTCCCACACCTTTACGCGTGGACCGTAACCGATGATGTAGGCCTTTGCGTTCTCCAACGTGAGTTGTTTCGCATAACGGCGCAAACGAGCGCGCATCTGTTTCTGTTGTTCATCGTACTCAGCCGAACAAGCAGGAGTTTCCGCGCCGATCCCCATGGTCAGTTCGTCAAACTTACGCGCTTTCGGTTGACCCTGCGCAAACGCGCCGGCAAGCAACAGGACCACCAACGAAAAGAGGAAAAATCTGTATTTATGCATCCCGAGGCGAGTCTCCTTGCGTTGTCAGTTTGCGGTGCAGCCGTTCTAACATCATAATCGCCGCCAACATGGAAACACTGCGAACCCTATACGACGAAGTTGAACCTTACGATAGCGGTCACATCAAAGTCTCCGCTGTTCACGAACTATATTACGAACAATGCGGCACGCCGAATGGTAAACCGGTTGTCTTTCTTCATGGTGGTCCAGGCGCGGGTCTCGTGCCGGACTATCGCCGTTTCTTCGATCCGAATGCTTATCGCATCATCCTGTTCGATCAACGCGGATCGGGTCGCAGTATTCCGCACGCTTCGCTGGAAGACAACACGACGTGGCACCTGGTCGATGACATCGAGACGATTCGCGAACGCTTCGGTATCGAGCAGTGGCTCGTGTTTGGCGGTTCATGGGGTAGCACTCTTGCGCTCGCTTACGCTGAAACACATCCAGAACGAGTTCGAGGATTGGTCTTGCGCGGCATCTTCCTCTGCCGCCCGACGGAGATTCGCTGGTTTTATGAAGACAGTCAGGGCGCGAGCGCGATCTTTCCCGAAAACTGGGAAGAGTACGTAAAGATTATTCCCGAATCTGAACGCGACGACATGATCAATGCTTACTATCGCCGCCTCACGAGCGACGACGCTTCAGTGCGTCTTGAAGCAGCCAAGGCCTGGTCACTCTGGGAAGGCAGCGCTTTGCGGCTACTTCCGGACCAGAACAAGATCGACGAGTTTACCGAAGACGAGAAAGCGATCGCCCTCGCGCGCATTGAATGTCACTACTTCGTCAACAACTGTTTCTTCAAAACTAACAACTACCTGCTCGATAACGTCGATCGCATTCGACGCATTCCCGGCGTGATCGTGCACGGCCGCTACGACATCGTCTGTCCGGTCATGAGTGCGTGGGATCTGCATCGTGCCTGGCCGGAAGCGAAGCTGAACATCATTCCGGACGCCGGCCACGCCGCGACGGAGCCCGGCATTGCCGACGCGCTTATCCGCGCCACCGACAGCTTCCGATAAAAATTCGTCTAATCCGTGGTCCAAATCGTCCCGTTTTTTCGCTATGTGTCTTGGGAGCGTGAGTCGCCGCTCCAGTGAACTCGGAGGAAAAACGGACGATGGAACGCCAAAGACGCCTCTTTGAAGTTTTCCTAATCGTGCTTGCCCTTACAGGCGGCCTTCTCTCAATTGGTTACACCGGTAGAAACAACACATCTGGTTCACCCGCGATTCCGGTGAAATTCGAGGCGACCGCGGCCCGTCTGGAACGTGGACGTTATCTCGTCGAAGGACCGGCCCACTGTTTTCAGTGTCACTCCGAAGTGAATTGGGAAGTGCCCGGTGCGCAACCCCATAAAGGTAAGAAAGGCGCAGGGACAGTGTTCGCCGAGGAGGGAATGGATTGGCTCGTCGCGCCAAACATCACACCCGACGTTGAGACGGGCGCCGGCTCCTGGTCCGACGCGCAGTTGGCCCGCGCTATTCGCGAAGGCATCGGCCATGACGGGCGCCGACTTTTTCCGATGATGCCATACATGAATTTCCGCAACATGGCTGACGAAGATCTCGCTTCGGTGATCGTCTACTTGCGTTCGATCGAACCCGTTCGCAACGTGGTGCCGAAAACAGTTCTTCCGGATCCAGTGAAAGCCAGTTTGCCACCGCATCAAGCGATCACTGCGTCAGTGCCTGGGCCGGACATGTCGGATCCGGTTGCGCGCGGTAAGTATCTCGTGACGCTGGGAAACTGTATGCCGTGTCACACGCCGATGAACAAGCAGGGGCAGCCATTGATGCAACTTGCGTTTGCAGGTGGGTTGAGATTTAAAGGTCCATGGGGTGAAGTCTCCAGCGCTAACATCACGCCGGACGCGTCGGGAATTTCTTATTAGGATGAAGCGTTGTTCGTGAAGACACTGCGCACGGGACAAGTTGGGGCGCGGAAACTCAACTCAATTATGCCGTGGGGTTATTTCCGCAACATGACCGACAAGGATCTGAAATCGATCTACGCGTATTTGCGAACGCTGACGCCGGTGCAACATCGAATCGACAACGGCGAAGAACCAACGGTCTGTGATGTTTGTGGCGGGCGGCATGGATATGGCGACAGAAACCACACAGAGTAAGCATCACAAAGAAGCACAAGAAGACACAAAGAGGCACAAGTAGATGTTTTATTCCTGAGGTGCTTTATTCCTTCCTTGCGCTTTTTGGTGTCTTGTCTTGTGCTTCTTTGTGATGCAGTCTTGTGCCTCTTTGTGATGCACGTTTTACTTTACCGCGATTGGGTTAACAATCGCCTGCACCCCGCCGGTGATCCTTGCTGGACCAAGCGTGAACAAGAATTCCCACGCCTGATCCCGCACCATCTCTTCTGTGTTGACGTTCTCGAGGATGTGAATACCGTTGAGCGGAATCAGAATCTGGTGTACTTCAAAGACACCCGCGTCTTTCTCAAACGGAATTACTTCGAAGCTCCACGTATCCGCACCGATCATTGCCACGCCCAATGACGCGAGATACTTCGCTCCGTCGCGTCCCAATCCCGGCGCAACCGATCCAAAACGTTTGTTGTCTTTGCCCAGCAGCTTCAGCCAGCCCGTATAAAACAGCACAACATCGCCCTGTTCGATCGACTTGATCCCCTGTCGTTTCATCGCGCCTTCAATCTCCGCGCGATTGAACGCCGTGCCCTCCTTGACGATGTCTGTATTGAAGTAACCAGCCATATCGAGCAGCACCCCACGCGTCGCAATCGCGGGCACGTGCTCCACACCGAGTTTTTTCAAGCCGTCAGTCGCCACAAAATCTGCGGCCTTATTGCAGTTGAAATAGAGATTGTCGATGCCGATATGGCCGAGACCGTCGATCTGCGTGCCGACTCCGGACCAACCATTGATGAGATCATCGTTGTACGTCGTCCTGGTTGGACCAATCGTCGCCCCGGCAGTCTGCGTTGGCTGAACAATCGTGACGGCGAAGGTTCGCGGCGGATAAGCAGGCGTGTCTTTGTTCGTTTCGATGGCGAGCCGGTACGACTTGCCTGTTGTTACCAGTTTGCTCGCGGCCAATGTCTTTGCCGGTGTGACGTAGTTCAGGTTCCCGACTTGGTCATCAGGACCAAACCGCGAAGCAGTGGTGCAAGGTTTCTGTTGTGCGTGGACTCCGATAGCGAGAACGAACAAGATGGCGCAGAGTCTTGGAGGAGTTTTCATAGTTTTGCCTATTCATTTTCTGTGCGCGACATTTTTATAGACGACGCCGCCTTTCATGACAAACAAAACGCGCCGTACTGCCGTGATGTCTTTCAGCGGATCACCGTCGAGAGCGATGATGTCCGCTTGCAAACCGGGTGCGATCGAGCCGATCTGATCCGCCATGCCCATTGCTTCTGCGTTGAGTGAATTGGCAGACACCATCACAGTCATCGGATCGACGCCGACGTCGCGCACGCGGTCAATAAACTCTTCCGCATTGCGACCGTGCGAACCAGCGAGCGCGTCAGAGCCGAACAGGATCTTCAAACCAGGAATCTTCATCGCACGCTTCATGAAGTCGTGATACTGCGGAATAAGGTCCTTGATGATTGCGAACGCTTCTTCCGGAAAACCCGGCGTACCGACAAACTTGTCTTTATTGAGTATGTAGTTTTCGAAGACGAGACCAGCCTGCGGGTCTAACCACGTCCCGTTTTTTGCCAACAACTTTAGATCGTCGTCTGTTGCGAGTGTGCCGTGCTCGACCTCCGTGCATCCGGCAATGCTCGCAGCACGAACCGCGTCTTTGTAAGCATGAACCAGAGTGCGCAGTCCAAGCTTCTTAGCCTCATCGCATGCGGCGTTCAGTTGCGCTTGCGAAAGCGACATGTCCGGACGGCGCACGCTGGCGGCGGCGAAAATCTTGATGAGGTCCG
>DASZDV010000578.1:0-6075 GCA_035941575.1 Pyrinomonadaceae bacterium | reverse complement strand
GGTAGCTGTTTGCGCGACAACGCAATGGCCACCGAACTACTTGCGCGCAAGCACGACGTGCTGCTCCTTCCCGTCTACACACCGACGTTCACCGACGAACCAAACGTCAGTAGCGATCACGTCGCGCTGGGCGGCATCAGCGCGTATCTCGAGCAGTACGTTCCGTTCTTTCGCAAGACGCCCGGGTGGCTCGATCGACTGTGGGATTCGAAAGCCGTGTTGAATCTGGCTTCGCGAAAGTCGATCTCAACAAATCCAAAGATGCTCGGCGAGATGACTGTGTCTGTTTTGAAAGGCGAGGAGGGCTTTCAGCGCAAGGAGATCGACAAGTTGGTCGAGTGGGTGAAAGAGCTGCCGCAGCCCGACGTCATTAACCTGCCTTACACGCTCTTGATTGCGCTGGCTCGGCCGCTCAAAGAAGCGTTCAATTGCCCGGTGCTCTGCACGCTTCAGGGCGAGGATCTGTTTCTAGATGGCTTGCAAGAGCCTTACCGTTCAGAAGCGATTGATCTCATCCGGAAACAGTTGGCCCATGTGGACCTGTTTCTCTCGGTGAGTGAGTACTACGCGGAGTTTATGCCGCGCTATCTCGGAATACCGGCGGAGAAGATTCGCGTCGTTCCGTTGGGTATCAATCCACAGGGGTTTGAATTACGACAGCAAGACGGTAGCGGGACATTCACTGTTGGTTACCTCGCTCGCGTCGCGCCTGAAAAAGGATTGCACGTGTTGGCGGAAGCTTATCGGCTCCTGCGCCAGTCGGGTGATCTGCCAAACGCACGATTTGAAGTCGCGGGATACATGGCGGCCGACTGTCGCCCGTACCTGGAGGAGATCCAAAACAGACTCAACGAAGCGAAACTCGGCAGCGAGTTTCATTATCGCGGTGTGCTGGATCGCGCGCAGAAGATCGCGTTTCTGCGCCAGCTCGATGTGCTCTCGATGCCCGCGACCTACGATGAACCGAAAGGTGTTTCGTTACTTGAAGCGATGGCCTGCGGCGTTCCGCTGGTCCAACCGCGGCGCGGTGGCTTTACCGAGATCATCGAAATGACCGGTGGAGGGTTGCTGGTGAAGCCGGATGACCCGGAGAGTCTTGCTGAAGGTATTCGCGAGGTCTATCGCAACAAAGAACTGGCCGCTGAGTTGAGTGCGAATGCTTTTCGTGGCGTGCGACAGCAGTACACGGCGGCGCACATGGCCGACAAACTGTTGCAAGCCTATGAATCCGTAACAGCCGTGGCGAAAGACAAAGTTGCTTAAAGTCGATCACATCTCGAAGGATTACCCGACGCCGGCCGGCCCGTTGAGAATTGTGAGCGACGTATCGCTGGAGCTGCCGCAGGGATCAGCGGTTTCGATCATGGGTCCTTCGGGCAGCGGCAAGAGCACATTGCTCTATATGCTCGGCGCGCTCGAGCCACCCACAAGCGGTACCGTGACTCTCGACGATCAGAATCCCTTTCTACTTGACGGCAAGCAACTCGCCGCTTTTCGCAACAAGCGTATCGGATTCGTCTTTCAGGACCACTGTCTGCTGCCGCAATGCTCTGTAATCAAAAACGTGCTAACCCCTACGCTTGTCGCTTCGCCTAACGGAGCCGTCGCTGAACGGGCGCGAAATCTGCTAAATGAAGTCGGCCTCGCCGAGCGGGTCAATCACCACCCGGGGCAGTTGTCTGGCGGCGAAAAACAACGCGTCGCTCTCGCGCGTGCTCTCATCATGAAACCGCGCCTTCTGCTCTGCGACGAACCAACCGGAAACCTCGATCAAAAATCGGCGGAAGTCGTTGCCGACATGCTGCTCGACATTCACGCACAGGCAAACACGATTCTGATCGTCGTCACTCACAGCAGCGATCTTGCTGCACGTCTCCCCCATCGCTTTGAACTGAAGAACCAGCATCTCGAACCAGCTTGATGCGAGCCACTCGCCTGATACAACGCAGTCTCGCTTACTACTGGCAGACCAATCTCGTTGTGGTTCTCGGCGTCGCAACAGCGGTTGCCGTTCTCACAGGCGCATTGTTGATTGGTGAGTCGGTGCGCGGCAGTCTGCGCGATCTAGTTTCACAGCGTCTGGGTCGAACGGATGATCTGGTTTCGTCAACAAACTTCTTTCGCGACGAGTTGGCGCGGGATCTACTCCAACCCGGCGCGACCGGAATCAACAACACGTGTCCGCTGATTGCGCTTGACGGTCTGGTGACGCACGAGCCAAGCCGGCGCCGCGCCGGACAGGTGCGCGTTTACGGTGTTGACGAGAGGTTTTGGAAATTCAATGGCGTCGCTGTCGAGTCTCCGCAGAATCGAGAGGTGCTGTTGAGTGAGAGTCTGGCAAGCGAATTAAGCGCGACGGCCGGCGATTCAATCCTGCTGCGAATTGAAAAACCGTCAGACATACCCGTCGAATCGTTGCATGGCCGCAAAGAAGATCCAGGCCGCACAATCCGTTTGAATTTCCGTTCAGTTCTACCTGCGACTTCGCTGGGTGAGTTCTCGCTTCGGCCGCAGCAAGGACCGGTGCGGGCTGTTTTTGTGTCGCTTGCGTTTTTGCAACGGGAGTTGGACCAGGCAGGTAAGGTCAACACGATTCTCATCGGAGAGCGGTCCGGCTTGACCGAAAGCGAGAAGTTTGAGGTGCAGGATGTAATACACAACCTGCTCAAAGACAAGGCGACGCTCGAGGATCTCGGCCTCAGAATGCGTTTTCTCGAATCGCAGCGCGCGATCGTGTTGGAGAGTGCCAGTAACATCATCACCGATAGCGTCGCTCGCACTGCTCAGGAATCGGCAGCGTCGTTATCGCTGCGTACCGTGCCCGTACTTTCTTACCTCGCAAACAGTATCGCCTTTCGCGAACGTTCAGTGCCGTATTCACTTGTCACAGCCGTCGATGATGAAACTTTCGCGAGTGTCGGCGAGCAGGGCCGTCACGTTACTGACAGGTCTTCTCCGCTGCCGCCAATCATCTTGAACGAATGGGCAGCGCGCGAACTGGACGCGCACCTCGAAGATGTGGTTTCGCTTGAATACTACGTTTGGCACGAAGGTGGACGGCTCGACACGAAGAGAGCTGATTTTGAAGTGAGCGCGATCGTGCCGGTCGCCGGACTCGCCGCAGATCGCGACCTCGTGCCGACGTATCCCGGCATCACAGAATCCGAGAACATTTCCGATTGGGACCCACCGTTTCCGATCGATCTGAACCGCGTACGCAAGCAGGATGAGGACTATTGGCACGAGTATCGGACCACGCCAAAAGCCTTCATCCCTCTTAGTGTCGGCCAACAACTGTGGGCGACTCGCTACGGCAAACTCACGTCTGTTCGTTTTCAATCCAACGACAGCGTCGGTTCTCAGCGCGGCGAAGCCAACCGTTCTCAACCTGGCGACAGTATCCGTTCTCAATCCGACGCCGCCCAGTCAGCGCCAGATCGCACTAATTCCCTTCCCGCTCGGTTACGCCAGTCGCTAGATCCATCCCAGTTAGGCCTCCAAGTGATCGCCATTCGAGACCAGGGCCTCCAAGCCTCTCGCGGCGCAACAGACTTCGGCGAATACTTCCTCTACTTCAGTTTCTTTCTTGTAGTCTCGGCGCTGCTGTTAGCAGCACTGTTCTTCAAACTCGGAATCGAGCAACGCCTACGTCAGATCGGAACGTTGCAAGCGATCGGGTTTCCGGAGTCACGCATTCGCACGCTGTTTCTCGCCGAGGGAGTGTTGCTCGCGCTCCTCGGTAGCGTTATCGGAGTGCTTGGCGCGGTTGCTTACGCAAAGTTGTTGATGCACGGGCTGAGCACGTGGTGGGTGGATGCAGTCGGCACGACATCACTTGCTTTGCATCTGTCGTGGCAGTCGATGGCGATCGGGGCCATCGGCGGCGTCGCGGTGGCCGTTGTTTGCATCTGGTTTACGTTGAGAAAACTGGGGGCGTCATCAACGCGGGGGTTGTTGTTGGGTGACAGCCCAAAGGGAACACGGATTTTTCGGATTGGAATCGGAGCCGCTGTGGTGGGTGTTGGGTTGTTGGTCGCGGGAGCGCTGCATTGGATTCCGCAAGTCGCCGGGTTTTTCGGTGCTGGAGTTGTGCTGTTGGTGGCAAGCGTTTGCTTCTTGGCCGGTTGGTTGCGACGAAGAAATCGCAAGACCATCCATGGCGCCGGGTGGTGGTCCATCTCGCTGCTCGGCTTTCGCAACGCGACACACCGGCCCGCTAGAACAGTCTTATGTGTGACGTTGATCGCGTCCGCAGCGTTCATCATCGTCGCCGTTGACGCGTTCCGCCGCACCGGCGCAGTAGCATCAGACCGGCAGTCCGGTAGCGGTGGCTTTCCGCTCTTTGCGGAATCGTTGTTGCCGATCGTTCATGACGTAAACACACCTGAAGGCCGCGAGGCGTTAAATCTCCATACGACGAACAACGCCGATGTACTTGCGAACCTGAAGTTCACAAACTTCCGCGTCCGTCCGGGCGACGACACGAGTTGTCTGAACCTTTATCAACCCCGGAATCCAAAGATCATCGCGCCGCCGGAAAGCTTCGTTCACGAGAATCGCTTCACGTTTCAAAGCTCAATCGATCCAAACGAGAAAAATCCGTGGCTGCTTTTGAATCGAGAATTCTCTGACGGCGCGTTTCCCGTGATCGCTGACGCGAATTCATTGACTTACGTCCTTCACCTGAAAGTGGGCGACGATCTGGTTTTAGATTCCTCCCAACAGCCAGTGCGGCTCAGGATCGTCGCTGCGCTTGCCGACAGCATCTTCCAAAGCGAGTTACTGATGTCCGACAAGAATTTCGTGCGTCTGTTTCCCGAAGAACAAGGCTATCGCTTTTACCTTCTGGAAACTCCGGCCGTTAAATCTTCCGAAGTCGCTTCGGTCCTGGAAGATCGCCTCTCAGACTTCGGCTTCGACGCACAATCAACTGCGGATCGTCTCTTAAATTTTCACCGCGTCGAAAACACGTATCTATCCACCTTTCAACTGCTCGGTGGTTTGGGACTAGTGCTCGGAACGTTGGGAATGGCGGCAGTTCTCTTACGCAACGTCTTTGAAAGACGGAAAGAACTGGCTCTGTTACGTGCGGTGGGGTATAACTCTTCACACTTCACGGTTATGGTGATCAGTGAGAACGTCCTGATGCTGTGCTGCGGCCTGGCAATCGGATTTGTTTGTGCGTTGCTCGCGATTGGTCCCGTGTTTTTCGAACGCGGCGGCCGGCTGCCAAATGTTTCACTCGGTCTTTTGCTGCTCGCGGTGCTCTTGTCAGGCGCGCTCGCGTCGCTTGTGGCCACGCTCGCGGCGTTGCGATCGCCTTTGCTGGCGTCGCTCCGAGCCGAGTGAAAAAGGAGCAAGTAATGAAAAGCGCAAAGAATAAAACCTTTGGGATTGTCGCCCTACTCTGTATCAGTTTCGGTAGCGCGAGAGCGCAAAGCGACTGGCTACAATTCGGCGGGCCGAACCGAAACTTCACCTCGCCCGCGAAAGGACTCGCGGCAAGCTGGCCCGCAACGGGTCCAAAACAATTGTGGTCGCGACCGCTGGGTGAAGGCCATTCGTCTGTCCTTGCGAGCGGTAACACGCTCTACACGATGTACAGTCAGGGTGATCAGGAGATCGTCATCGCTCTCGCCGCTGATACCGGCAAGACGATCTGGGAACACAAATACGACGTCTCCTCAGCCGGAATGGATTATGAATACGGTCGGGGACCACATTCGACGCCACTGCTCGTAGGTGATCTCCTCTATTCCGTCGGCGCCACGGGAAAACTCTTTGCGCTTGATCGGAAGAACGGCAAGGTTGTGTGGTCACACGATCTCTGGCAGGAATTCGGTGGCAAGAAGATGGACCGTGGTTACTCGTGTAGCCCGCTTGCTTACAAGAACACGATCATTCTTACGCTCGGCGGCCCGAACCAGACGCTGATCGCGTTCAACCAGAAAGACGGCAGCGTGGCGTGGAAAAACCAAACGCTCGACATGTCGCCCTCCTCGCCGCTCGTCATCAACGTAGACGGTCAAGACCAACTCGTCATGTTTCTCGGCAAAGTAGTCGCCGGACTTGATC
>DASZDV010000577.1:0-15668 GCA_035941575.1 Pyrinomonadaceae bacterium | reverse complement strand
CCATGCGGCCAAAACGATGAAAGACTTCGTTGCCGCGGCCGGGCAGCACGGCCGCGGCAACGAAGTCTTTCATCGTTTTGGCCGCATGGTGCAAACGCTCACCAACTGTCGGGATCGCCAGTAACTTCTCTTCCACTTCGTCTTTGAAACGATGATAGCCGTGCGCGCCGCGAATGCGATTGAGGTAGCCAGTCAACGCGCCGACCGCCGGAGCAATGGACATTTCGTTATCGTTGAGCACCACGATCAGGCGGCTTTTCAAGTGCCCGGCCTGATTTATAGCTTCCATCGCCATGCCGCCGGCCAGCGACGCGTCACCAATTAATGCAACTACGTGGTAATCATCGCCTTTGCGATCGCGAGCGATTGCCATACCGAGTGCTGCCGAAAGAGAGGTTGAAGCGTGACCCGCGCCGAACGTGTCGTATTCCGATTCGTCGCGTCGTAGAAAACCGCTGATGCCGCCGTACTGTTTGATTGTCGGCAGCAACTCGTGACGTCCCGTCAGGATCTTGTGCGCGTATGCCTGATGTCCAACGTCCCAAACGAGACGATCTTTTGGCGTGTCGAAAGCGTAGTGAAGCGCGACGGCCAGCTCGACCGCGCCGAGCGAGGCGCCGGTGTGACCGCCAACGCGGGACATCGTTTCGAGAATGTAGTTGCGAATTTCGTCTGAAACGGTTCGTAATTGCTCTGGAGATAAAGCACGCAGGTCGGCAGGCGAGTTAATCGTTTCAAGAATGCTCATCGTGGCCGCATTGTACCCCTAATCTTTTGTTTTTTTATTTCTCTTCATTCCTGTCCCACTTACTTCACGGTATAAAGTACTCTACGGCAAAGCGGTCGTCAACTAAAATCTCTGTTTGACAATCTTCCACCCCCGACTAGAATTGGTCTTCGCCTGATTCCGGCACGGAGATGTGGCCGAGTGGCTGAAGGCGGCGGTTTGCTAAACCGTTAAGGGTCAAAAGCCCTTCACAGGTTCGAATCCTGTCATCTCCGCCAAAAACTAAGCCACAAAGAAGCACAAAACGCACAAACGAATTCGACTCGATCTTTTGTGCCTTTTGTGCTTCTTTGTGGCTAGAATCGCTTTGATGACTGTTCGCGTACGCTTCGCTCCATCCCCGACCGGCTACCTACACATTGGCGCAGCGCGTTCCGCACTTTTCAACTGGCTCTACGCGAGAAAAACCGGTGGCAAGTTTCTCTTGCGCATCGAAGACACGGATCTCCAACGCTCCACCGACGAGTCGACGCGCTCGATCATAGAAGGACTCGAGTGGCTCGGTCTCGACTACGACGAAGAGCTGGTTTTCCAATCCGCCAACGCGCCGGAACACCGCGCCGCCGCGCAGCGACTCGTCGACGAAGGCACGGCGTATCGCGACTTCACGCCGAAAGAAGAACGCGACGATAAGAGCGTCAAAGAAGGAATTGCGAAACGTGCGCGGGCGCAGGCGGCAGAAGGCGTCGACCATCGCAGCAATCCTTATCGCGACCTGCCAAAGAAGGAATCCGACGCCCGGGCTGCTGCGGGTGAGCCATTTGCGATCCGCTTGAAAGTGCCTGTCGAGGGTCAAACGAGATTCGAAGATATCGTGTATGGACCGCAGGAACGCAATTACTCCGAGATCGAAGACCTCGTATTGTTACGCTCGGATGGACATCCGCTTTACAACCTTTCGGTCGTGATCGACGACATTGAAATGGAAATCACCCACGTGATTCGCGGGCAGGATCATCTAACGAACACGCACAAACAGATTCTGCTTTACGAGGCGTTGGGCGCGGAGGTACCGCGGTTTGCGCACCTGCCGCTGATACTCGCGCCGAACAAAAACAAGCTCTCAAAACGAAAGCATGGCGAGGTTGTTTCGTTGACGACTTACCGCGATCGCGGTTTTGTGCCCGCAGCGTTTCGCAACTTTCTCGCGTTGCTGGGCTGGTCGCCGCCTGAAGGCAAAGAGATCCTCAGCAAGGAGGAACTCGTCGAGTACTTCTCGCTCGAAGGCATTGGTCGCGCTAACGCGATCTTTAACTTTCAGGAGAACGATCCGCGACGGTGGACTGACGACAAAGCGCTGTGGATGAACGCCGAGTATATCCGCACAATGCCGGTCCAGGAGTTGTTGCCGATGGTGAAAGCAGAACTGCGCGCGAACAAGTTGTGGCGCGAGGAGTATGAGGATGACGATCGCGAGTGGTTTACGAAGACTGTCGATATGATTCGCCAGCGCTTCTTCACGTTGAAAGACTTCTCGGCGCAGGGACGCGCCTATTTCTCGGACGACTTCGATTTCGAGGAAGCCGCAGTTAACAAGAACCTGCGCAACGAACCGCGTTTGCGCGAACTGCTAAACGGTCTTGCCGACAAACTCGAAACTGTGGAACCGTTCAACGCGGAAACTTCGGAAGCAGCTTTGCGTGCTTTCGCCGATGAGACGGGAGTGACAGCCGGGTTGCTAATCAACGGTGCGCGCACCATGCTGACCGGCACGGCGGTTGGCCCATCCATGTTTGAGATTTTCGATATTCTCGGACGCGAGACTTCAGTCGAGCGTTTGCGTAGCGGAATACCATGGTCTTAGGAGGAGTATGATTATGATGAAGATAGCGCTGGTCGTGAGTTTTTTACTTTTAAATTTAAATCCAATTGGCCAAACCAAATCACCATCACCGACTCCTGCGAAACCTCCCCAAACAACGCCGGCCAAACCAGTGGCGCAACCCACTCCGCCCGCCTCCGATGCCGTACTCGCCGCTTTCAACAGACTCCTCGACGGAATCAGACGCGCAGACGTCAAGCTGGTCACCGACGTCTACTGGAACTCCCCGCGTCTCAACCTTTTCAACTACAACGGCACCGTCACCAAAGGTTGGGACCAGATGCGCAAAAACCGCGAAAGTTCCTACCCTGAAATCAAAGACGTGAAACTCGAAACGCGCGACGTCAACGTCACAATGCTCGGTCGTGACGCGGCGTTAGTGACCTGTGTCTGGACGCAATCGCAAGTCTACAAAGGCGCGCCTGAAACTGCTTCGGGGCGCATGACTCTCGTCTTCAGACGAGTCGGTACTGCATGGAAAGCAATTCACTTGCACTCGTCGCCAGATACACCAAACCCAGCGAGCATTCCACCGTCTGAACGGACGCCTACGCCAACGTCGCCGCCGCCAACGGCATCGCCATCGCCAACACCGCCGCCCCGCCGCTGACGCGCAATCAGCGCCAGCCCCGCGCCCGCGAGAATTATCAAGAACGGAAAAAGCTCGACCGTGTAACGCGGTTCGGGATTCTCGAGTGTTGAGAAAAAACCGAGGCGCAAAAAGATCACGAGTGCAGCGAGTAAGACCCATCTTCGCGCGTGCACGTCGCGCGAACGCAAGAGCAACGCCCCGCCGATCACACCCAGCAGCGAATAGATCCCGGTCAGCGCCGCGAAGAGCGGTAACCAGAACTGTTGATGAATGTCGTGGTCGAGGTCTGCGAGCGGCAATAGTTCGCCGTTGAACGGGTAATACTCGGAATGTGTGTCGAACCACAGTGCTTTGGCGCGCTTCAGCGGGAGAACTATGTAGTAGCGGAATGGATGATGCGCGCGCCGTTCCTGTCCGATCTGGGCAAAGCCGGCGTCGATCTCCGGCGTCATTTCGACGTCGGTTTCTTCAGGCTCCGATTGTTGCTCTGTATCGTTGTCTTCTTCACCTGACTGTTCATCTTCTTCCTCTGCCTCGTCGCTTGCGTCGGGCTCAGGGGAAGGGGATGAAGACAAATTCTCAGAAGGCAGATTGTTGTACTTGTCCAACAACGCCGCCACTCGGTCACGTTCCTCGTCAGAATCAAAAGCGGAATCGGGAAAATCACTGACGTGAATCGGCTTCATATCTACAGACCAGAGCGCTGGTCCAACATAACGGCTGTCGTCCAACCACGTACGCACCCAAAGTAGATAACCACGCGGCACAAACTCGCCCGGCATCTCAGCGTGCGCTGGCGCCAGCGGCTGGAACAAATGAAAAACTCGATAGTTGCGAATGGTCCACGGGACGAGCACGACGCAAAACGCCAGCGAAAAAACACACGCCGAGACAAAGAACTCCTTCGCGCGCCGCTTAAAGAGCACCGACAACACGAGTGTGCCGCCGACAACGGCCGCAAACAGTCCACTGTCAGGTCGAAACAAGACCGCCAAACCGGCAATCAAGCCACTGACAATCCACCACGCAAACGCTCTTTTCCGAACAACATTTTTCCGACCTGTTTTTTCCGTGTAATCCGTGGCTTTAAATGCAAACGTCACCGCCAGCACCATCGCCACCGCCAGAAAATTCGTTAGCACTTCAGTCAACACAGTCGCCACATAGATCGCCGTAAACGGACACACTGCGGCCAGTGCAAACGCGATCGTCGCAGCGCGGTGTTTACGCTCATCGTCTACGGTCCACTCAAACGCGACGAGCGCCATCAGCACACACGTGAGCGTGTCGATCCCGGCCTGGATGACGCGGACCGCTGTGTTGTTGCCGTGCCCAAAGATCTTGTAAACAGCCGCCAGAAACAGCGGATAACCGGGAAGACGAATTAGCGAAGGCGAGTAGGGCGGTTGATTGTCATGTGAGTAAACGTGCTGTTCGAGCACGTTAGTCGCGATTTGCGCATAGACTCTGCCGTCATCCGGCTCGTCGTTAGCTAATCGCCGCGCGACAAAGAGTCGAAAGCCAAGCGCAATGAGCAGCAGCATTGCGTAAACCGACCAAAGCCGCCTGTTGTAAGACATGAGTGCGGATTGTTACGGTCCTGCTTCAGCCGTGGCTTTGCGTTCGAGTTTTCCCCAACCAACGACTGGACCTCGAATCGCCATCGCCACCGACTTGATCATTACGTAGTACATCACCTGGCGGTAACAGAACCGTTGTAGAAACAACCACCAGAGCAAACTCCAACGCTCGCGACGCTCGAGCAGAAACGCAAAACCCGCCGTGAGCCAGTCAATCGCGAGAAACAGCGCGTAATAGAAAAGTACCTGCTGAAGACTGTTTGACGCATAGCTCGCCCCTTGCTGCCAGCGATCGACACCCACCGAGATCAGCGTGTAGAGCAACATCAAATCCATCACGGGCGAGATCAGCGGAAACAGAATCTGAAAGATCCACACGTTTGGCATCGCGATGAAGCCCAACGCGCCATAACGTGGACGGAACAACGCGTCGCTATGTTTCCACATGCACTGCAACGTTCCGTACGACCAGCGAAAACGCTGCTTTGCTAACGAGCGCAAGTCGTGCGGCGCCTCGGTCCACGCAGTCGCCGCTTCTTCATAACCAATGTTGTAACCAAGGCGGCGGATTCGCAGCGTCAGGTCCTGGTCTTCAGCGAGCGTGTCTGCCGGGAAACCACCAGCTTCAACGAGCAGGTCCTTCCGCCACGCGCCAACGGCGCCGGGAACAACCGTGATGCAGTTGAGACTCGCGAACGCGCGGCGGTCCATGTTCTGCGAAGTGATGTACTCGAGAGCTTGCCAACGCGTGACCAGATTGACGCGGTTTCCGACCTTCGCATTACCGGCAATCGCACCGACGTTTTTGTCGTAGAACCGGTGCGCGAGTGCGCCAACTGTTTGCGGTGTGAAAACGGTGTCGGCATCGAGCGCGACGATCACCTCACCGCGAGCGTAACGTAATCCCGTATTCAATGCCGCTGCCTTACCGCCGTTGCTAACGGTGATTAATCTGACCCGTTCATCATCGCCGAACCTGTCGCTGACTACTTTGCTCGTATTGTCCAGTGAACCGTCGTCTACAACGATGATTTCGTAACTCGGATAATCAGACATCAATAAACTCGCGATCGTGTTTCCGACAACGAGTTCTTCGTTGTAAGCAGGCACAATGATCGATACGAACGGACTAAACTCACTACCCGCGTGAGTGCGCTCGCGGCGACGCGATCTCATCCACTGTGCAAAAGCAAGCGAGCCAACAAAAACCAGCCTCCCCAACCCGAGCACAATGCCGATGATGAAAACCCACTGCATCGTCCAGCCGCCCGTCGAAAGGAAGAAGAACGTGATCGCATCCGCCCTCGTGAAAACACGTTGATTCGCCGGAATCTCGGGCATCACTTGATCTCGCGACAAACCCGCCAGATCCGAAACCGCCACGAATTTATACCCGCGCGCCTTTAGTTCATGAATCAACTGCGGCAGCGCCGCGACAGTCGCCGAACGATCGCCGCCTGAGTCGTGAAGGAGAATGACTTCGCCGCGTGTTTCGGGATTGTTGTCAATGACGCGATCGATGGTCCGCGTCACGATTTGATCGGCAGAGATTGGTAGTTGCCAGTCGTTCGGATCGATGCGCACACCGACCATCAGATAACCGAGGTTCTGGGCGACGAGTGCGGGTTCGACTTCCTGCGGTTTGTCGGCCTCCGCGTCGCCGAAATACGGCGGCCGGAATAGAACCGTCGAACGGCCCACTTCTGACTCGATCAAACGCTGAGTTGCGTTTAGCTCCAACTCCGTTAACGACAACGGAAGTTCGCCGAGGTTCGGATGTGTGAACGTGTGGTTACCGAGCTCGTGTCCTTCGTCAACGATACGCCGCACCAGATCGGGGTACGCCTGACCGTTCTTGCCAACGATGAAAAATGTGGCCGGGACTTGCTCGCGCTTGAGAATGTCGAGAATCGCAGGCGTCCAGTGCGGATCAGGACCATCGTCAAATGTCAGCGCCAACATCCCCGGACGATCGCCGGTGCGTTGGACCACGTATGACGTCGGCAACGCTGTAAACTGTTCTGACTTGATGAAGCCGTTCGTTTGGTCCACTTGCAGATCGCGCGCGCCCTTTTGTGGCCGCGACATTACCTTCAGCAGTTCTCCATTGCCTTCGAAGTCGACCTGGTAGCCGTAGTTGATGCTGCGCAAAACGTCAGGCGAAGTGTTTCCGTTGTTACCGAGGATTGACCACACCGACGGGTCTTCCGATCCGAGTCGCCAAATGCCGAAACCCGCAGGCTTGTAACCGCTTGCCGCGCGCATCTGGTTGTAGGCCGTCACCGCATCGAGAAACCAGACTTTATGATGCGATTCGTCTTCTTCGTCGTACTCGAAGTAGGGATTGCGTGTTGCGGGATCGAAAGTCGGTGATGCACTGGATTCGCGTGCTGTGATTAGCGCCTCCTGAAATGTAAGTTCGTCGGCGCTCTTGCTCGCGTCGCTCCAGTTATAACCATAGTTTCCGAGCGCGATGATCGTCTTCGAGGCATCGAGATCCCGCATCTGTATGACGAGATGATTTTCAAACCAGTCCTGCGCCGCTACCGGTCCGGCATCACTGCCCGTCCAGTGCTGGTCATAAGCCATCAGCATCAGGTAGTCGCTCGCAGCAGAGTAGGCTTTGTAGTTCCACTCCGGATCCGCAAAGGGCACAGCCTGCACAACGAGCAAATTCCTGGCAGCGAACGCTGTGTGCAACTCCTGCATGAACGTCAGCAGGTTAGGTTGCGCATCAACGGGTGGTTCCTCGAAGTCGACGCAGATGCCCGCGAACTTGTTGTCCTGCACGAAAGACGTCAACGAACTGATCAGGCGTTGGCGATGCGACTCATCGGCAATGGATCGCGCTAACAGATCGCCCTGCCATTTTTCGTCGATCATGTTTTGCACCATCGGCAGGATGCGTACCTGTGGCCGTGTGAGACGGATCCAGTTAAGCGCCGGAATGAAAACGTCCGTGGCGAGCGGGTTCGCGTCGTCAGGAACGTCTTGCAAATGCGACCACTCCGCCACCACCCAATCCATGTGGTCCAGATTGCGCTTGAGCGATTCGTAACTGGATTCATCCCAGTTGACGAAAAAACCTACGGAGAGTGGACGAGTTGTTGGCACCACGGGCGCAGGCACGGACGGCGGCGGAGGCACGACCGGAATGTGCGAGCGGCGCTTGCCGGGAAGAACGTACTGCGTCTTCGCCAGTGCGCGTTGCAGATCAGCTTGCGCCTTGCGCGCTTTTTGCTCGCTCGGA
This sequence comes from Pyrinomonadaceae bacterium, assembly GCA_035941575.1. Taxonomy (GTDB): domain Bacteria; phylum Acidobacteriota; class Blastocatellia; order Pyrinomonadales; family Pyrinomonadaceae; genus PSRF01. The sequence goes on along the minus strand of DASZDV010000577.1, from coordinate 7,637 downwards.
TTGGTCGGAAGATCCGGCCGTTTCGGTTTCAGATCCTTCAGCCCTGCGGTTTTCGGCAAACCTGCGATCGATTTGAGGTTGAAACTTGGAAGAACGGGATTCGCGAGGACGCTGGCGATGAAAACGATTGCTAAGGCGGTTACTACAATCGACAGTGCCAGCCAGACGCGTCGGACTCGCCGCCAGCGACGGCCTCCAGGATCATGAAAGACGGGGGACGAAACAGTATCCACGTGAGCTTTTGATGGTCATGGGACCATTTTTGGTAGCGGAGTTTCAATAGGGTCACGATCTTTTGCGCAAAATTTTGAAAGGCGAGGAAGTAAAAAGCCGTCCACGGAATTCCACCGTGGACGGCTTTCGGTGAACTGTTGGGATTGGCCTGAGGCTGACTGTGTGCAGCATCCGAAAAGGAGGAGCACTATGCAGTGAGACTACCGAACCAGAATCCTAACGAGTCGTCTGGTTCAGAGGTCAGGCCGCAGCCACCTCACTGTGATAAGAACTCATAAGTTTTAGAATCACCTCCTTTCCAGTGTTGCTCGAATCATAAGGTACACGCGAACGACCGTCAACCGGAAAGTTTTATAGGTCCTTATACGTCCTGTATGACTTATAGGACCTATTAAACTCTCTCGCCGGCGACGTAAACCTGCCACGCGTGACTGACTCCGAAGAAGTACGCAAGCTCGCGATAATCATCGCAATCGTGAATCACGAAATCTGCGATCTTGCCCGGTTCGAGTGAGCCGAGTTGATCGCCGCGATGCAGACTGTAAGCGCCATTGATGGTTGCCGCGGTGATTGCTTCAGCGGGCGTCATCTTCATGTGAGTAGCTGCCAGCGATAAAACTGTCAGCATCGAGGGCGTCGGAGAGGAACCGGGATTGAAGTCTGTGGCGAGCACAACGGCCAAACCCGCGTCGATCATTTCGCGCGCGGCAGGATAATGTGATGAACCAAGCGCATAAACCGAACCAGGCAACAACACAGGTTGCACACCCGCCGATTTCAACGCCGCGATACCGACGCTATCGGTGTGTTCCAAATGATCCGCGGTAATCGTTCCGAGTTCCGCCGCCAGAGCTGCACCTCCGCCGCGTGAAAGTTGATCCGCGTGAACTCTTAGCCCGAGTCCGTGGCAACGTGCGGCCGAAAGGATCCTCCAGGCTTCGTCCCGGCTAAAGACGTTCTCTTCGCAAAAGACATCGCAAAACTCCGCAAGTTTCTGCCGCGCGATCTGCGGCAACATCTCATCAATCAGTAATGAAATGTATTGCTCTCGCCGCGCTTTATACTCCGGCGGAATGCTGTGCGCCCCCAAAAATGTCGGCACATAACGAAGCACGGTCTCTTCGTCAAGACGCTTGATAGCGCGAAGAATCTTGACTTCATCCTCGAGCGAGAGACCGTAACCTGATTTCGCCTCAACTGTCGTTGTGCCGCCGCGCAGAAACCATGCGGCGTAGCGTTTACCAACCGCGACGAGTTCATCAAGACTCGCCGCCCGCGTGCGATTCACTGTCGATTGAATACCACCACCGCGCGCGGCGATCTCTTGATACGTCGCACCCTTAATTCGTTCTTCAAACTCATCGACGCGCGTTCCCGCAAACACCGGATGCGTGTGTGCATCGACGAACCCCGGGAGAACAACGCGTCCACCTGCGTTTACGATCTCAGTCTCGCTATCTATTAACTGCTCGATCTGATCCGTGGTCCCAATCCGTTCGATCCGTGTTCCCCGAACAAGCAACGCACCGGGCGCGACAACACCAACCTGGCCCATCTCCGGGCCGGCACGCGGGCGCACCGGCCCGGCAAGCGTCACTACCTGCGAACAGTTAACGATCGCGAGCGTCATGCCTCTTTGTACAGCCACGCTCCGGCGATTGCAGCGAGCGCGTACTCAACTAGCCCCCAAACCAACGTTATGATTAGGAAGCTGGTCGAAAACCCAAACAGCGCTGTGTTCAGAATGCCGACGTATACGTAAACACAGAACCAGACAACCGATGCCGCGCAGATCGCCGTCTTTGGTCCAGGACCATAACGAGGACGGATCATCGCGTATAGGCAAACGATCAGAATCCCGAGAAGAAATGTGATGGCCACCGCAATCGCAATGAAGCTTCCGCCCGGAGGTGGAACGTTGATTTTGCGGAACATCTCCTCCATCTGTTGCTTGAACACAACTTCATTCAACAAATACTCACCAATATTGAGCACCAGCCCAGCGAGTAAACCACCCAGGATCACACGTCCATAGTTGATGTTAGTCATGGGGGATCTCCTTTTTTAGTTTTGACTTTGAATCCAGGCTCTTCTCTTTCCCAGCGTGTAAATCGTCACGCCAACAGCATTCGCCAGTACGACTGTGGCGACTATCTTCAGTGCAAAAGTAACGTGGCTGCTCACATCGATAATCGGAACGATCGTGAAACAGATGTAGACAACGGATGCGATGAAACCCGAAGCGCACGCGATCTTTAGCCACCACGGCGCACGCACCCCAAAGCGCTTCATGCCAAATAATGGAATAGCGAATAGGATGACATATGTTAAGGCGTAGAAAACTCCACCCGCATTGTCGAGCAGTTGAAACGCTTCCTGAACCCCAACGCCGCTCAAACTCAACAAGCCCAGCATCAACGTCACCAATCCGACAAACAGAATCGAGTTGATTGGCGTTTTGTAAGTCGGATGAAGACGTGTGAACCATGCGGGCAACAACCGGTCCCAACCTGCAACCATAGGCAGACGCGTGTTGCCGGCGAAGTACATACTCATCAAAGCGATCTGCCGGACGACCACGCCCAGAATCGCTATTGAAACAACCTTGCCGACCCAGCCATACGAACCAAAACCAATCGACAACACCTGCGGAATCGGTCCGATCAGATCGACGTGATCAGGTGAAACGAATGCGAGCACCGAACTGGTGCCGAGAATGAACATCACCGCGATGATTGGAGCCGCGATGATCACTGATCGGGCGATATTGCGCGCCGGCGCTTTCGTCTCGCCTGCGAGAATCGCAATGTACTCAAATCCTGCGAGGCCTCCGAGCGCGAGTTTGCTCGTGACGTTGATGTTGTAAGCCGTGAAACTCGGAATCTGAAAAGCAAACGGCCGGTAAGCACCAACGTTACCCTGTACAAAACCGAGCAGCGGCAAAAGAATCAACGCCGCGAAAGTGATCAGAAGCATAATGCCACCGGCGTTTTGTACCCACTTCCCCACTTTCAAGCCGCGCACCGCGGCGAACACCATTCCAATTACAAGCAGCCCGCTAACGGTCGTGATTACGAGTGTGTGCTCGCGCATCCACGCCGCTCGCGGGCCCATCGCGTAAGAAAAGTTTGTGGTTACGACGAGACCAATACCGGCGAGGATCGAAATCGCAAAGACCCAAAGGTTCCACGCGACCATGAATGCGACGAAGTCGTTGAAAGCGATCTTGGCCCACTGGTAGAGCCCTCCTTCGAGCGGCGCGAGCCGATTGAGAAAAATCACCACGGCGGCGAGCGGGATGTAGTAGACGACGATGGCGATAATCCAGAAGACGTTCTGATCGTAACCGAGTTTAGCGGCCCAGCCGACCCAGATCGTGCCGACAACGAAGACGACCTGCGCCAGCACGAGATCAAACAGCCCGAGCTCTTTTTTCAAGACTGCGCTGCGGGCTTCGACGTCGCGTTCCAGCCTGGCGACGTCACTCTGTTCGGTGTGTTCAGTGTTCATCTGTGGCTAACCATTGCCGTATGTCCTCGCGCATTGGTGGGACGATCTCGTGTTCTGCGTCATAACTTTTGAATGTAACGCTGCGTGCTCGCGTCGCAAGTTGGCTCTCGTAATCGCGGACACGTTCGGGTGTGTAAAAATCGTCGCGTGTTCCAGCTAAATGAAACACGTCAAGCGACGATCCGTGATATCTGTGGTTTGTATCCCAATCACCCGGAATACCGCCACAAATCCCAATCACTCCCCTCAGTTGTTCCGGATATGTAAATGCAAAGCGATAATTCAGGGCGCACGACTGCGAAAACCCAAGCAGAAAGATTCGGGTTGGGTCGGCAACGCCCTCTTCAATCAACTGTGAAGTGAGATCTAATAGAGCCTGGTGATGCACCGCGACAGACTCTTCACTGCGAAAGTTCGTCAACCATCCAAACCCAAACCGCAGTGGACCACCCGGCTCCCTCGGCTCTCTGATGTGTTGATGAAATCCCTGTAACGAAGCAATCGCAAAATTCTCGGGCGCCATCTGTTGCGCCTCGCGCATCATCTGCCGCTTGTTTGCGCCGTAACCGTGCAGCGCGATCAGTAAAGGGGATGGTCTAGCCGTGGTGACGTGCAGATCGTAATAAAGATTGATCCGAGCCGCGAGAGGGCGGTCGATGTTTGGATCAACACTGGTCATTGGGCTCTCATTCTGTGGATTCTGTGCGGCGTGTCAATAGCTGAGGCATAGATTGCATTCAACCTCGCCGGGCGGCTAGGATGGCTCTTCGCCGTTAACCGGTCTGAGATGACTTTGGCTAATTCTTTCGAAGAGGTGTCGCAATGAAATTCCCGGGCGGATTCAACATGCAGCAGATGATGAAGCAGGCGCAGCAAATGCAGGAGAAAATGCAGAAAGAGATGGAAGAACTGCGCGTCGATGCTTCAGCAGGCGGTGGTGTAGTCACCGTGCAGATGAAAGGCAATCATGAAATCGTTTCGCTCAAGATCGATCCCGAAGCCGTCAAAGAGGGCGACGTCGAGATGCTTCAGGACATGATCGTAGCAGCGGCAAACGAAGCAAACCGCAAAGTTGACGAAGCTATTAAAGGCAAAATCGGCGGCATGTTGCCACCCGGGCTCGGAGGCTTGTTCGGCGGATAATTCGCGATGCTAGAGTACGCAGAACCGGTAACCAAACTCATCGACGAACTAAAACGCCTGCCGAGTATTGGACACAAGTCGGCGCAGCGTCTGGCGTTTCACATCATGAGGGCGCCCGAAGCGGATCTCGAACGACTGATCTCAGCGCTGCGTGAAGTGAAACAGAAAATCGTTCTTTGCTCCGTTTGCAATAACCTCACGGAAGTCGATCCCTGCCGGTTTTGTTCGTCACCCAGCCGCGACCACTCGGTAATCTGCGTCGTGGAGGAGCCGCATAGTCTCGTCGCAGTGGAAAAGACGCGTAGCTTCAAAGGCGTCTATCACGTGTTGCACGGGAGTCTTTCACCGATTCGCCACATTGGACCAAGCGAGTTGCACCTCGCGAACCTGTTGCCGCGACTCAAACCGGAAAACAACGAAGGGGTGAAAGTAACGGAAGTAATACTCGCCACCAATCCGACGACCGAAGGTGAGGCCACGGCAAACTACATCAGCCGCTTATTGAAGCCGCTCGGATTACGAGTTACACGAATTGCGATGGGAATGCCCGTGGGAAGCGACCTCGAATACGTCGATGAGGTCACGATGGACAAGGCGCTCGCCAACCGCCACGAGATCTAAACTCAGAAGCGCACGTGTTCGGCTTTGACGCTTTCCTTACACTCAACACACGCGTCGGCGGTGTCGTACATATGGGCGTCAAAATCCACCAGCGATTTGATCTCTACACCTTCAACTTCGCTCGGCGCTGATTCGAACCGGACGATTGCGCCGCAGCCGATAATGCGCGCGCCGAGTGATTTAACCAACTTCACAGTTTCTTCGATTGCGTGTCCGCTGCGGATGATATCGTCGACGATGATGCAGGGATTAACTTCGCCCTGGTTTACGTACTGGCGAAACTGGCGTTCGCCTTGCTCTTGTTCGGCCCAGTAGATCTGCTCCGCGTTGAGCGCATCGCGCACACCAAAGGCGACCGGAATTCCTCCCGAACTCGGACTGATCACAGCGACTTTCGGTAACTGGCTGGAAATGTCCTTCTCGAGTCGAAACTTGCGGCTCAGCGCTACAGCGAGCACGCGCGCCGTGTCGTAGTAACGAAAAGCCAAAGGCATTTGAAAATAATGTGGCGAGTGCTTGCCGTTGGGGTAGACAAAGTGACCTTCGCGAAACGCGCCCGTACGTGTCAGGATCTGCATCACAGCATCTTGAGAAGGAATCAGCTGAACCATGTCGCTCTCCAGTTTTGGTTTGGTGCTTTGCGCGCCAGAGCATACATCAATCTCGACCATTTGCTCCATATGCGCGCGGAAGTTCCTTTGCGCGTTCGATGAGAAGCCGTTGATCTCGCGGCAAACCCGCAGGTAACGATTGGACAGAAAACCACTCGGCGCGTTCGACCTCCATCGTTCTCGGCTTCACCTCGATATTCGCGCGACAACAAAACAGAATCTCGACTTGCCGCGGCTTGTGGAATGACCTGGCAGTGAATATCTCAACGTTTTCAAGTTCGAGACCAACCTCTTCGCGCAGTTCCCGCCGCAAAGCTTCTTCGGGTTGTTCGCCGATTTCGAGAAAGCCACCGGGTATGCCCCAGCCGCTGCCGGTTCGAAAACGATGTTTCAGCAATAGCACCTCGCCGCGGTCATTAAATATCAGTGCGCCTGCGGTAACAGTGAAACGTGCCTGAGTTGCGCGCATACTCCAGCGCCGAATACGCGGCGGCATCGCGCGCCAGAGCTTTGCCATGATCTTTTGGAACACTCTCGGGAGCATACATCGAGTAGGCGACTTCGTGTACAATGCGAGTCCAACGTCATGGCAGCAACCGACACGATTGCCGTTCCAAAACGGATCACCAACGCGCAAACAGTCTGTAACGAGAAAAACGAAAAGGGGAAGCTCTGTAATGGGCACCTGAAGCAGTTGCGCACTGCCGGTGAACCGGCGCAGGTGCACTTGCGCGGTGACGACGTGCTGTTCAAGTGTCAAACGTGTGGCACGCTTTACATGGGTCCGCCGTTGGGCCACGTACGCGATCCAAACAAACAGGTGCGTTTTGTTGAAGCAGAGTTGACGGCGCTGTTGCAGGCGGCAGGCGGCACGCTTCCGGTGATCAAGAAAGATCCTGAGCGTGGCGTGTTTGTGATGGTCGAGACTGCCGCTGGCGATCACGGAGCACATGCTGCGAAGCCCGCGCCGGCGAAACCGGCTCCAGCCGCTGCTACTCCGGCTGCGTCAAAGGCCGCAGCGCCGGGAGCTGCAAAGCCTGTTGCGCCCGCTGCCAAACCTGCGGAACACAAGACGCTTGGCACAAACCCAAATCGACAACTGTTCAAGCGATCGACTTATGTTGGTGTGAAAGACACCGGTCCAGTTGCTGGCGAGACGTTTGAGCAGAAGGTCACGCGCCTCAAGGCTCTCTCCGCTGCTGCAAAACAGCGTGCTGAAGAAGGTGGAGGTGAATTGGCGCCCGTTGCGGACGGCGCGCCATCGCAAGCCGAATCGACGTCCGGGACTTCAGTGACGTCCTCACCTGTCAGCACGAGCGCGAGCGCGGCCCCAACAGAACAGGTCGCTCAATCCGCTGAAATTACCGCGCCTCCGGTAGCGACAGATTCCTCCCCCCATAAACCCACGGGTAACGCAGATCGAAGCTTAATGAAGCGTTCTACGTATAGCGGTGTAACGGATACAGGCCCGGTTCCTGGTGAGACTTTCGAGCAAAAAGTGGCGAGGCTCGCTGCACT